>CANHKE010000215.1 GCA_947461155.1 Cytophagaceae bacterium
GATCTCATCAAACAGGAAAATAATGCCAAAATACACCTGATATCGACCATTCTTGTGATTATCGTCGGCATCAAACTAGACTTCATTGCCCTGGAATGGGTGTGGATTAGTTTGGCAATTGCCGGGGTATGGGTCATGGAATTGATCAATACGGCTTTAGAAAGAATGACGGATTTAATATCGCCTGGAGAAAATCCACTGGCGAAAAAAATAAAAGATTACGCGGCAGGCGCCGTTTTAGTTATGGCCATTTGGGCGGTATTTATTTTCGCGCTGATTGCCATTCCACACCTTTGGGTTTGGCTTACCTTTTCCAGATAATTTATGAAAGAATACGGATCAAGCGTTCAAAAATTAGTGGACTACATCATGACGATCGAAGACCGTGAACAACGGACGAAATATGCGTTTATCATGGTGGAGCTCATGAAGCAAATCCATCCTAACATGAAGGATAATCAACAAGATTATTCGAAAAAGTTGTGGGATGATTTGTATATCATGTCCAACTTCGCATTGGATGTACAAGGGCCATTCCCTCCCCCATCCCCAGAATCTGTTGGAAAAGCGCCGCGTAAAGTGGCCTATAATCAGCATCATTTGAAGTTCAAGCACTACGGTCGCAATGTGGAATTGTTAATTCTACGCGCCATCGCTGAGGAGAAATTGGACGACAAAAAGATCTTAGTAGCTTACATCGCCCGTTTGATGAAAGGCTTTTATGTGACTTGGAATAAAGATTCAGTCGATGATTCCGTCATTTGGCAGAACATTAAAGACATGTCGGAAAACCTATTAGGTAGCATCGTGGACGAACTTTCGCAAGAGACCTTAGGCCATGCCAAAGTCGCGAATAACGCCCGAAATGCCTATAACGCACCGGAGTATCCGAACAACAATAACAACAGCCGGAACAATAATTTCCGCAAGAACAACAACTTCAGAAATAACAATAATAATAGGAACAATAACTTCCGCAAAAATAAGTAAGCACTATGGCATCATTTAAAGTAACCGGTGGCCGCCGGATGAAAGGGGAAATCACTCCGCAAGGAGCGAAAAACGAAGCATTGCAAATTCTTTGTGCCGTGGTTTTAACAGCTGAGCCTGTGACCATTCACAACATTCCAAACATTCGCGACGTCAATCAATTAATTGATTTACTAGGTGACATGGGTGTTAGCATGCGTCGTTTGTCGGAGTCAAGTATCGAATTCGATGCGTCACAAGTGAACATCGACTACTTAGATTCAGATACCTACAAGAAAAAAGCGGCTGCGTTACGTGGTTCGGTGATGTTACTAGGGCCGACTTTGGCACGCTTCAAAAAGGGACGTATTCCTTCCCCAGGTGGAGATAAAATTGGCCGTCGGCGTTTAGATACGCACTTTTTCGGTTTCATGAAATTAGGCGCTAAATTCAATTACAGCCCAGAAGATGGTGGTATTTACGAAGTAGATGCCTCGCAATTACAAGGTGCTTACATGTTATTGGACGAAGCTTCCGTCACCGGAACAGCGAATATTTTGATGGCTGCCGTTTTAGCTAAAGGAAAAACAACTATCTACAACGCTGCTTGCGAGCCGTATTTACAGCAATTGAGCAAGATGTTGAACCGAATGGGTGCAAAAATCACAGGTATCGGATCTAACATGTTGGTTATTGAGGGCGTTGATGTCCTACATGGCACGGAACACACGATGTTGCCAGACATGATTGAGATCGGTTCGTTTATCGGCATGGCCGTGATGACGCAATCGGAAATCACGATCAAAAACTGCCAAATCGCCGAGTTAGGTATCATTCCGGATGTATTCAAGAAACTAGGCATCCAAATGGAATTCCGTGGTGATGATATTTTCATCCCTTCTCAGGAACATTACGAATTGGAAAACTTCATCGACGGGTCGATGTTGACCATTTCCGATCACCCATGGCCAGGTTTTACGCCTGACTTGTTGTCGATCATTTTAGTGACAGCGATACAAGCCAAAGGAACGGTCTTGATTCACCAAAAAATGTTTGAATCTCGTTTATTCTTCGTAGATCGTTTGATCGAGATGGGTGCACAAATTATTTTGTGTGATCCACACCGTGCAACGGTCGTTGGTTTTGATCGCAAACAAACCTTGAAAGGCATTCGCATGTCCTCACCGGATATTCGCGCAGGCGTCTCGTTGTTGATCGCAGCAATGTCTGCAAACGGCACATCTATTATCGATAACATCGAGCAAATTGACCGTGGATATCAAAACATCGATACGCGCTTAAATGCAATCGGTGCGGAAATCGTACGTATTTAAGATGGCATTTCAGGCAAAGATTAAGCAGACGGTTAAATTGGCCACACCCATCGTCGTGGGCCAGCTCGGCGTGATGCTGATGGGCTTAGCCGATACGATTCAGGTTGGACAAATGTCGACCGGCGCTGCCGAAAGTTTAGGTGCCTCCGGCATGGCGGGAAGTATTTTCTTTACGATTGCGGTAGTAGGGTTAATCTGCATGCAGATTGTTGCTCCGATGATCTCTAAAGCCGAGGCTGAAGGTGACTTCACCGAATGTGGAAATTTACTGCGTGCGAATATCCGCGTAGCTATTTTTCTAAGTGTGATCACCATGTTGCTGATTGGCCTTGCTGGCATGAATTACGATTTGTTTAAGCAGACGGAGGCAAATAAAGCATTGACTTTACCTTATTTAGCCCTAATCGCCGTTTCGGTGTTACCTACATTTTTATTCTCGGCCTTAAAAAGCTTTACGGACGGTTTACAGAAAACTTCGGTGGCAATGTACATTACGTTGGCTGCCTTGATTTTCAACATCGTTTTCAATCATATTTTCATCAATGGGCTGGGACCCATTCCAGCCATGGGATTGTTTGGTGCGGGAATTGCAACTTTATTGGCCCGAATTTTAATGGCCATTTCACTTGCCATTTATCTATTTAAAATCGCTGATTTCAGCAAGTATTTAGCCAAAAAGCATGTACATGCGGAAGCCAATGTATTGGAAAAAACGATTTTGAAAATCGGCATTCCATCTGGCATGCAGGGATTTTTTGAGATTGCAACCTTTGGAATGGCCGTTGTCATGATGGGATGGATTTCTGTCACCGCGCAGGCGGCGCATATTGTTGCGATCAACATGGCATCGCTGACTTACATGATGGCAACCGGTATCGCTGCGGCGGGAGGAATATTAGTTGGCGCCGACATCGGCGAGCGCAATCGACCGGGCATTTTCACTTCGGGTAATGCGGCGCTTGTCCTCTCTATCTTATTTATGGGATTTTGTGCGCTCATCTTTTTCTTTGGTAAGGATATTTTAGTGCGTGGCTATACCCAGGAAGCATCGGTGATTGCCATAGCGGTAACATTGGTTGTTTGGGGCGCGATCTTCCAGTTATTTGATGGAATTCAAGCAGTTTCGTTAGGCCTGCTTCGTGGACTTCAAGATGTCAATATCCCTACGGGAATTACCATTTTCTCCTATTGGGGAATCGGCTTACCACTCTCCTATTACATTGGAATTTACCAGGGAATCGGCGCCGTAGGCATCTGGATGGGCTTAACGGCTAGTTTAGTTTGTTCGTCGGTTTTACTTTCCTGGCGGTTTTATGCACGGGCGAAGACGATAGACTTGGAGGCACTTTCGGTAGAATAAACAGAAGAGGTATGAGGTAAGAAGTGAGAGGTAAGAGATTTCTTTATTCTTATCAAAAAAAATAGTGCCAACCTCAGCCAGCACTATTTTACTTCATATTCAAAAAAAACCTTACCTCTCACCTCTTACCTCTTACCTCTCTAAGAGTGTATCGACCGCTTCGCCGTCGCAGCTAAACAAGCCTCTTTCAACGCCTCTGTGTACGTCGGGTGTGCGTGTGACATACGCGATACATCTTCTGCCGATGCACGGTATTCCATCGCCACAACTGCTTCGGCAATAATATCTGCAGCACGAGCGCCGATGATATGAACTCCTAAGATCTCATC
>CANHKE010000216.1 GCA_947461155.1 Cytophagaceae bacterium
ACTTCTTGTATCCGATAAACAGATAAAATGAGGTTTTTTATTTGTTTGTTGATGATTTCAACAAAAGATCCACATGCCCCCAGAAACTTGGGTAGGACTTCGCCACCACGCCGGGCTCGTGAATAAATATTTCACGTAACAAACCTACAGGCGCAAAGGCCATAGCCATCCGGTGGTCATCATAGGTTTCAATTTCAGGGCAAGGGCCCGCTGTTTCAAACGTACCTGAAACCGTATATAAATGATTGGCCTCAACTTCCGTCAGGCGAGCACCGAGTTTAACTAATTCATTTTGAAGGGCCAATACGCGATCCGTTTCCTTGACCTTCAATGACTCCAAACCCGTCAAATGCATCGTGATATTTTTTGCAGCCGCCACGACACAAATCGTTTGTGCTAAATCTGGGCAATCTGTAAAATCCCAAGTTAATTCACGAACGGATTCGCATTTAGTCAATAGGTACCCGCGGCCCGTAAACGTGCTTTTTACACCCAAGGGCAACATAATATCCCGAATCGCTGAATCACCTTGAAGCGAATCTTCTTTTAAACCCAATAACTCCAAGGAACTATCTGCAAATGGCGAAAGCGCCACCATTGAATACCAATAACTAGCCCCCGACCAATCCGATTCCACTGCAAAATGGGCAGATTGATACGTTTGCGCTGGAATATCAATCAAACCCTTCGACCAATCCGCCACTGCCTCGATACCAAACTGGCGCATCTGCGCCAATGTCATTTCTACATAAGGCTTCGAACCCAAAGATCCTGTTATTTGCAAGGCTATTCCCTCAGGCAATAAAGGTGCAATCATTAAAATCGCCGAAATAAACTGCGAACTTACATCCCCGCGAATCGATAAATTCCGCGAACCAGAGAACGCAAATCCATTCAGCTGCAAGGGCGGATATCCTTCATTTTTCAAATAGGTAATGTCGGCACCTAACGCACGTAAGGCCTCGACCAAAATCCCAATCGGACGCTCACACATACGCGGCGTTCCCGTCATCTGCTTGCGAGCTCCGGTAATGGCATAGTAAGCAGTCAAAAAACGCATCGTTGTTCCTGCGTCCAATACATCGGCGATGGGGTTAGAGGCATCGGCCAATAAACGAATCATTGTTTGAGTATCGCGTGCTTCAGCCAAATTCGACAATTGGCTTATTTCTCCGCCTGCTAAGGCATTAATAATCAAAGCCCGATTGCTCTCCGATTTAGATGAAGGCAATGGGATTTGCTCTTGAAAAGAAGTAACTCTTGGGAATAGGCGAATTTGACTCAAAATAATTTTGCTTAGCGCAACTTTAAAGTAACTAACGTGATAACAGCCAAGATAATTCCCACAATCATAAAGCGGGTAACGATCTTCGACTCATGGTAATTTTTCTTTTGAAAATGATGGTGCAAAGGGGACATTAAAAAGATGCGTCGACCCTCGCCATATTTCTTTTTGGTGTATTTAAAATACCCAACCTGAATAATCACAGATAAATTTTCAATCAAAAAGATGCCGCATAACACGGGAATCAACATCTCTTTGCGAATCACAATGGCAAGTGTCGCGATTACACCACCTAACATCAAACTTCCCGTATCGCCCATAAATACCTGAGCCGGATATGCATTGTACCACAGAAACCCAATACATGCCCCTACAAATGCTGCACAAAAAATGGCCAATTCCCCCGAATTGGGAATAAACATCACATTCAAATACTGAGAGAATATTTTATTACCCGATACATAGGCTAAAATCGCTAAGGTCAACACAATAATCACCGAGGTTCCTGCGGCTAATCCGTCAATTCCGTCCGTAATATTGGCTCCGTTAGACACCGCCGTAATGATAAAAATAACGACTAAAACGTACACCACCCACACATATTGATCCGGAATGAAACTTGGCAATAACATGTTGTAATCAAACTGATTGTCTTTTAAAAATGGAACTGTGGTCATCAAAGACTTCGAATCCGTAAAGGATTGAACCTGCGACCCATCCGCTAACATTTGTACTTTGTTAAAGATTCGAACCTTGATGTGTTGATTGAAATACATGGTCAAACCCACAATTAAACCAAGGCCGATTTGACCGACAATCTTGAATTTACCAGATAAGCCATCCTTGTTTTTCTTGAAAACTTTGATGTAATCATCGGCAAAACCTACGGCACCTAGCCAGATGGCTGAAGTCAATAAAAGTACAATGTAGACATTGGTGATTTTCGCAAAAAGCAACGTAGGAATAATCAGGGACAACAAAATAATGAATCCACCCATCGTAGGTGTTCCCTTTTTTGCCATTTGTCCTTCTAAACCTAAGTCGCGAATTTCTTCTCCGATCTGCAACAATTGCAAGCGACGAATAACTGCTTTCCCCCAAATCGCCGCAATACCCAAGGATGTGATCGTAGCCGCAAAAGCACGAAACGTAATGTATTGAAAAACACCTGTCCCTGGAATATTTAAAGTCTTATCGAAGTACTCAAAGAGGTAATAGAACATGCCTGCAGATTAAAAAAACAGTTTAAAAAACAAAATTGCAAAAAAATAGAACGAAATCAAATTACGCCAAATAGGCCTCCGCGATAACTTGTTTATCGTCAAAATCCGATTTGACACCTTGAATATCTTGGTAGGTCTCGTGGCCTTTACCCGCCACTAAAACAATATCGCCTGCCTGGGCTAGCTGACGTATTGCTTGAAAAATAGCCTCTTTGCGATCTGAAACCCGGTGAACCTTCATGCGAGCTGCTTCAGGTACTCCCACTTCCATTTGGTCCAAAATAGCCTCTGGATCTTCAAAACGCGGATTGTCGGAGGTCAACACCACCGCATCACTCAGCGTCGCTGCTAATTCCGCCATGATTGGACGCTTACCCGCATCTCGATTACCCCCACAACCCACCACCGTAATGATGCGCTGGTGCTTCGATCGTATCGCCTGAATCGTTTTCAATACATTTTCCAAGGCATCCGGTGTGTGCGCATAGTCCACAATCGCCATTTTATTGGCCGGACCCGCAAACTGCTCAAATCTCCCCGGTGCCGTTTTTAAGGCAGACAATTGAAGTAAAACTTCCTGTTTATCTTCTCCCAAAAGAAGTGCAGTGGCGTAGATGGCCAACAAATTATACGCGTTAAATGAACCAATCAATTGCGCATGAATTGCTTGTCCATCAAATTCAATTTCCAAACCTGAAATGACATTCGCTTTTACTTTGGCCTTATAATCTGCTGCGTTTAAAATGCCATAGGTATATTTTTTCGCTGCCGTATTTTGCAACATCACCTGACCACGCTTATCGTCGACATTGGTCAATGCAAACGATCCAGCAGGCAAATCATCAAAAAATCCTTTTTTGGCCTTTATGTACGCATCAAAGGTTTCATGAAAGTCCAGGTGATCGCGTGTAATGTTCGAAAAAATAGCGCCTTTAAATACAATTCCATGAATTCGTTTTTGCACCACGGCATGCGAACTAACTTCCATAAACACATGCGTACAGCCGTTGGCAAGCATGTCGGCCAACAACGCATTCAACGCAAGCGCATCCGGCGTCGTATGCGTAGCTGGGATAACCCGATCTTGAATTTTATTTTGCACCGTGGATATCAATCCACACCGATGACCTAACTTTTTAAATAGTTCAAACAGCAAGGTCACACTCGTGGTCTTTCCATTCGTTCCCGTGATGCCAATTAAATGGAGCCGCGAAGAAGGATTTCCATAAAATGTGCTTGCCGCAATCGCCAAGGCCTCATTTGAATCAGGAACACGCACACAGGTTACATCAGCAGGAATTTCGGCAGGCATTGTTTGAACAACCCATGCGGTACACCCCTGCGCATAAACCTGTGCTAAAAATTGATGTCCATCCACCTGAGTGCCTGGAATCGCAAAAAATACACTACCTGCGACTGCCTTCCGCGAATCGAAACAAAGCTGCGTAACCGATTGATCTTGGCCGCTCGGCTCT
>CANHKE010000217.1 GCA_947461155.1 Cytophagaceae bacterium
AGCATGCGTCGCAGATTAAAGACCATACTTTAGCGAATTTGCATGATTATTTAGTGGCATTTGAGGCGAAAGCCCAGGCGAATGGCATCAACGTTCATTGGGCCGAGGATGCTGCAGAACATAATGCGATCGTACATGGAATCATTGCCGCGCAAGGTTCGAGCGTCTTGGTAAAGAGTAAATCGATGTTGACCGAAGAATGTCATTTGAACGATTATTTGGCAAACAAGGGCATCGAAGTGGTAGATACCGATTTAGGTGAGCGCATTGTTCAGTTTCGAAACGAAGCACCGAGTCACATTGTGTTGCCTGCGATTCACTTGAAAAAGGAGGATGTAGGGGAGACGTTTCACCAGCATTTAGGTACGCCGAAAGGAAATAAAGATCCGCAATTTTTGACGGAGGCAGCGCGCCAGCACCTAAGAGGGCACTTTTTGGCGTCTGAGGTGGCGATTACCGGAGTTAATTTTGCGGTGGCGGAGACAGGGGAATTTGTGGTTTGTACGAATGAGGGGAATGCGGATATGGGGGCTCATTTGGCCAAAGTCCACATTGCTTGCATGGGGATTGAGAAAATTATCCCTAAAAGAGAAGATCTAGCTGTGTTTTTGCGCTTGCTTGCACGCAGCGCTACGGGCCAATTAATTACCACGTATTCGTCTCATTTTCATCAGCCACGCGAAGGGCAGGAGATGCATATTGTGTTATTGGACAACGGTCGGACGCGTCAGCTCGCTGATCCGAAATACAAGAATTCCTTGAAATGCATCCGCTGTGCAGCTTGTTTTAATACCTGTCCGGTGTATCGCAGGAGTGGGGGACATAGTTATCACCAGCCGGTGGCGGGGCCTATTGGATCTATTTTGGCGCCTAACATAGATAAAAAAGCGAATGCGGATTTGCCGTTTGCTTCGACTTTATGTGGTTCTTGTACGAATGTTTGTCCGGTCAAGATTAATATCCATGAGCAATTGTGGTTTTGGCGTCAGGATTTAATGGGTGCTGGTTTAGCACCCGTTACCAAAACCATTGGCATGAAATTAATGGCATTCACATTAGCGCATCCGGCAATTTACCGCTTGGGAGGATCGCTGTTGCGTAGATTTGCGGGTATCTTAGATACACGTTTGAATCCGTGGTACAAGCAGCGCGAAATGCCGGTGGCGCCCAAGGAAAGTTTTCAAGAATGGTATCAGAAACGATGAGCGCAAGAGACCAAATATTAAGTAAAATCGAGTCGCAAGAAACGATTAAACATCCGGGCGCTTTTCAAGGTGCTTCGGAAGATTTTGATTTTCGTGCTTCATTGGAAGTGGTTGGAGCGCGTGTAGTGACGCCAGCGGAGTTGGATGCATTATTTCCCGGAAGACGTCGTTACGACAAAACCATGGATGGCCTGAGTTTGGCCGATGTTGAGGTGTTGGAAATTGATGGTGCCTTTGGGGTCGCGGAAAATGGAGCTATTTGGTTGACAGAGGAGGATATGCCGCATCGAGTGGCGCCGTTTATCTGCCAGCATTTAGTGATCAACGTGTCTAAAATCGTTCCGAACATGCATGCGGCTTATGCAGAATTAAAGAAGCCGAGTTCAAGTTTTGGCTTGTTTTTGGCGGGCCCTTCTAAGACCGCCGATATAGAGCAATCGCTCGTAATTGGCGCACATGGAGCGCGCAGTTTGACAGTGGTGATCAGAAATTGATCTAAAATTCCTAGACTATTTCTAGTCAAAAAAAATTCATATCTTGGGACTAAAACCTATTCAATTATGTCAGTTTCAAGAAGAAAATTCCTCGGTCAATCCGTCCTTTCCTTAGCGGCTTTTAGTATTGTGCCGCGCCACGTGCTTGGAAAAGGCTTTATTGCTCCTTCAGACCAACTCACCAAAGCGATTATCGGTACCGGCGGCATGGGTCGCGGACATATCCCATATGCGGGCACACGCGTCGTAGCCTTGTGTGACGTAGACAAAAAAAACCTACAACTCGGGTTAGACAAAGTGGAGAAAGGTGTGAAGGCATTTTCTGACTACCGCGAGATGATCCAGCTTCCTGAAGTGGATATCGTTCACGTCGCAACCCCACCACATTGGCATGGAATCATGGCCGCAGATGCTGCTAGAGCCGGAAAAGATGTGTGGTGTGAAAAGCCCATGACCCGGACAATTGGTGAAGGCCAGAAGTTAAAAGAGGCGATCCAGCAACACGGGCGGATATTCCGACTGAACACGTGGTTCCGTTTTGAAGGCAATTTCTACGGATTGAACTGCCCCGTGAAACCGATGAAGAAATTAGTTGATTCGGGACTTTTGGGATGGCCATTGAAATTTACCGTGAGTAAACACACTGGTTTCGACTGGAAATTCTACTGGGTTGGCAAAACAGATTTGACTCCACAACCCGTTCCCCCCGAATTAGATTACGACGCTTGGCTTGGGCCAGCGCCTTATAAACCCTATAACGTACATCGTACTCACCAAACCTTCCGCGGGTATTGGGATTACGATGGTGGCGCTTTAGGCGACATGGGTCAGCATTACATGGATCCGATCCAATATATGCTCGGAAAAGACAACGAAAGTCCCGTGTATATTGAAGTGGATGCCCCCGTACAAGACAAAGATGCAGTTGGAATCTTCAACCGCATCACCTATACCTATGCAGACGGCTGTCAAATCGTCCTGGATGGTGAAGCCAAAGACGAAAAGGTAGCTTACATCGAAGGTCCCAAAGGTAAATTATACCGCAATTTCAAGTCGGACATCCCCGATTTAGAACGCAAATTAGCGGAGTTTCCGGAGCCGCCGGCCCAACAAATGGATTTTGTGGATTCGGTGAAAAACCGGACGCAATTTGCCTTGAATGAGGAAAACGGACATCGTTCGTGTACACTCATTAACATGGGTTTGATAGCGATGCGCTTGCACCGCAACCTTAAATTTGACCCAATCAAGCAAGAATTTATTGGCGATCCAGAAGCAAATAGTTTGATTAATCAGCCGATGCGTGCACCTTATATCCTCTAAACGACATGAAATATTTATTTTTATTATTGGTTAGTTGGCAAACCCTCGCGCAATCTTCCCGCGAGCAACAACTTTACAACCGTACTCAAGGACCTACTCCTGCCTTAAAAGCGGCGGCTTATGCGAGCAAAGGTCTTTACGAACCGACGCAAGCAACGGAAGCGTTTATTTTGGCAAACGCCAAAAACACGGCTGAATTGAAAGCTTTTTTAAGAGCCGATCTGTCTGAAGCGACGCAAAATCAATTGATTGGATTAATCGCCAAACAAGATGAGAGCATCTTGCTTGCACAATATCCTAAGTCGAAACCGCAGGTAAGTGCCTTCATTTTAAAACATTTGATGGCTAAACCGCGCACGAATGTCTCGCTCAAAGCGTGGGATGCCGCGCACCAAAAAGCCTTCATCATCGCGGTGGGAACTTACAAAGCCGCTTGGGCGCTTCCGCTCATTCAAAATTCCACATTCAAAACAGAACAAATCATTGCCCAGCTTCGCGTACAAGGCGCGAATGGATTGCTCGCTGTTTGGGATTTGTTGAAAAGTAACTCCGTTGACGCGCAAAAAATCGCAGATTTTAGCACCACATTGGCCGCAAATACCTTCATGAAAGGCCAATTAGCCAATTATGACCAAGCAAGCATCGCTCAAAAAACGGTGTTGATGACCTACGGAAGCGGCCGTCAATGGCCTGAGGTGAAATCCTTGGTTTGGCGTGCGGTGCAATCGAATCATCCGGAGCGTGCAGCAGGATTTGAAGCCTTGGCTCATTGGATCACCTTAGCTGATTTCGATTTAATTGCTGAGAAATTATCCATCGCGCAATTGCCCCATGAAATCAAAGCATTGCAAAACTGCATGACGCAATTGATCAAGCAGGATGGTACGCGCAATAGTAAAATCACGGCGTTTGCCTTAGCGGCAAGTCAAAAATCGAATTGGGTACCCTTTGTCC
>CANHKE010000218.1 GCA_947461155.1 Cytophagaceae bacterium
AAAAATCTTGAACAACATCTAAGAATTTAAATACATATTCCGTTCCTTCCGATTGATTAAGCAAATCAAAATGCTCGATAAGCGCATATATCGTTTGAATCAAACTTAACTCATTGAGCGTTTTTAAATCCGTAGGCCATTGAATATATGTCAACACATTGTCAAGCAGAGACGTTGCCGTATTTGAACAATCCTTAAAATCTTTAACCAGATCCAATTTGCTAGGTCCCCCTGAAATTTCTTGAATTTGAAAAATCAATTCATATGCTAAAAACTCATTTTGCGGATTTACTTTCAATTTTAAAAACGCAATAATAATTCCGACCAAATTCGAATAATGAATTAGCAAAGAGTCAGATGAAATAATTGGAATTCCTATTTCCTTCAATTGAATCGCCAATAAACGAGCATGCTTATTCTTGCGCGTTAAAATGGCGATATCAGCGTAACTAAATCCTAAGCGTAGATTCTCCTCGATTAAACCAATTACATTGGCTAACATCCATGTCTGTTCCAAATCTTGTGTTTCTGAATCCAATTTTGGCTTCTTCAAAACACTTAAGTCAACATGTCCCGTAAACTTTTCAGCCTTAACCTGTGGAATTTGCGTTAATCGCTCGCCGTAAATTGACTTAACTAAAGGCGAAAGTGAGGTATATATTTCTTGCGCTGCAATCCAAGAAAAAAAAGAATTGTTGAAAGAAACAATTTCAGCTGCACTCCGATAATTATAAACCAAATTTTCATTGACGATGGAATCCACTAAATAATCATAACGTTCTTCGTCAAAAGAGCCTTCATTTAATTTTGACTGAATAATTTGTTTGTCCTTATTCGTCAAAGAAGCTATCAGCCCCACTTCCCCACCGCGAAATTTGTAAATAGATTGTTTGGCATCGCCTACTAATAAATTTTGATGACCTAATGAAACGGCATTCTCCAAAAGTGGCATAAAATTTTGCCATTGCAACATCGATGTATCTTGAAATTCATCGATCAAAATATGCGTGTAACGATCTCCTAATTTCTCATATATAAAAGGAACCGGGTCATTTGCGATTACTTGATAAAGTCGCTTAGAAAATTCAGAAATAGAAACCGCCGCATGTTCGTCTTGATAAATGAAAAGCTCTTCTGAAACGGAGGCCAACAAAGCTATCTTTTTAATATCACGTAAAATCCATAGTAAAATAAGATTGCGCGCATGGTTCGCCTGGTAAACATCAATAAACGATTGGCCAATTTCAGCTAATGAAGAAGCCAAATCGTTAATTTCGGCTGCTGTTGTTTTGTCAATTTTACTAGCAGCCCATTTATTCCCTTCTATGGATTTGTTTAAAGAGCTAAATTTAAAATCGCCAATATGCTTTGAACGAAGAAATTTTCTAAAATAATGCACATAACTGAACTTCCCACCGGTAAATGCATCATCAGGTAATTGCAAAGGATTAATGTATCGAATAAATTCCGATGCTAATTCCAATAATTGAATCTCGATTGATTCAACTTGATTTTTAATTTGATCTTCTATCCGTCTAAAATCCGACATAGAAAAAACATCCATGTGTGGCTTAATCTGAAAATAAGATTCATCTAAACAAATGCGTAAAAACTGATGCAGGTTCGATCGCAATAAATTCCAAGATCTACCTTCAGAAACTTCCGTTTTAGCAAAATCAATCAACAAATCAGTCAAAACTGGATCACCTAATCGATTCACTTTTTCCAGTAACTGATCAATCAATTGATCCATCAATGCATTGGAATCCAATATAACTTCAAATTGACTAGGTAAATTCAACTCCTCAATGAACGTAGAACTAAGTCTTTGAACAAAACTATCGATCGTCATCACAGAGAACAATCCATAATCTTGTAAGATTTGTTGCAGTGAGTTAAATGCCCGTTTCGAAATTTCTTCCTTACTTAAATGTAAACCTTGCTTTTCAAAATCAGAAAAGATCAAATTCAAAAGCATATGATCATATTCCGTGTTGGGAGCTGAAATGCCCTTCAAAAAATCAATAATACGCGAACGCATTTCATCGGCAGCCTTAATCGTAAAAGTAACTGCCAAAATCTTTCTAAAATACCCTCTTTTATCTTCTTCACGCAACGCTAATTTGATATATTCTAAGGTTAACGTAAACGTTTTCCCTGAGCCAGCAGAAGCAGAAAAGAGTTTGATGGACATAGAATAGTTAAAATTTCGAGATGAATGCAAGATAAAATAAAAATAGGATTAAATCGGTGTGGTATTTATTCCTATCTTTGTTTCCCGTAACCAAATAATGAATTATTCGAATGTCTGGCAAGGGATCTCTTAAAAAATCAAAGTACATTTTCGTCACGGGTGGCGTAACAAGTTCACTCGGAAAAGGCATCATCGCCTCTTCACTTGCTAAACTTTTACAGGCGCGTGGATTAACGTGTACCATTCAAAAATTCGATCCGTATATCAACATTGACCCGGGAACATTAAATCCATATGAACATGGTGAATGTTACGTAACAAATGATGGTGCAGAAACCGACTTAGACTTAGGTCATTACGAGCGTTTTTTAAATACCCCTACGAGTCAAGCGAATAATATTACGACCGGCCGTGTCTATCACAACGTCATTACGAAAGAACGTCGCGGCGACTATTTGGGCAAAACAGTCCAAGTCGTTCCACACATCACAGATGAGATCAAACGAAATATTCTAATTTTAGGAGAAACCGGAAAATTCGATATCGTGATTACAGAAATTGGCGGGTGTGTCGGCGACATTGAATCACTTCCATTTATCGAGGCAGCACGCCAATTAAAATGGGACTTAGGAGAGAAAAATACACTATTTATACATCTTACCCTTGTACCTTATTTGGCATCGGCAGGTGAATTAAAAACAAAGCCAACGCAACACTCAGTTAAACAGTTGTCAGAATCAGGTATCCAACCTGATATTTTAGTTTGCCGTACAGAACACCCACTTCCTCAAGAAATGAAAAGGAAAATTGGTCTTTTTTGTAACGTAAGTGAACAAGATGTCATTGAGGCAAGAGATGCAGAAACGATCTACGATGTACCCTTGTTGATGAAACAAGAACGTTTAGACAGTCGCGTACTTTATAAATTAGACATCTATAACGACAAAGACAGCAACTTAACTGCTTGGACGAAATTTTTGGATAAATTGAAAAATCCAAAATTTGAAATTACCGTGGGCCTTATCGGAAAATATGTCGAACTAAAAGATTCCTACAAATCCATAGCTGAAGCATTTATTCATGCTGGCGTAGCCAACGAAATTAAAGTAAATGTTAAATGGATATCATCTGAATCCATGGAAGACATTGAAGTTTCTGAGGTATTGTCGGGTTTAGATGGCATTTTAGTTGCACCAGGGTTTGGCGAAAGAGGTATTCAAGGCAAAATCAACGCCGTGAAATTTGCGCGTGAAAACGGTATTCCTTTTTTAGGCATTTGCCTGGGAATGCAATGTGCGGTTATCGAATTTGCACGCAATGTGGTCGGCTTAGAAAATGCACATTCCTTTGAAATGAATCCGGATACGCCTTATCCAGTTATCGATTTAATGAAATCACAAAAAGATGTGGCCGAAAAAGGAGGAACCATGCGTTTGGGCGCATATCCGTGTAAAATTGAAAAAGGCACTATGGCCTTCAAGATTTACGGAAAATCTTCTATCCAAGAAAGACACCGTCATCGTTATGAATTTAACAATGATTATTTAACGCAATTTCATCAAGCTGGAATGATTACGTCAGGAATCAATCCAGAAGCAGATTTAGTTGAAATCGTGGAACTTCCAAATCACCCATTCTTTGTAGGTGTACAATTTCACCCAGAATACAAATCAACGGTAGAGGCTCCCTCTCCTATTTTTGTTCAATTTATTAAGGCTGCGTACCAACATGCAGTTCCATTTATCAAAAATTCAAAATAATTTATGGATAAGAA
>CANHKE010000219.1 GCA_947461155.1 Cytophagaceae bacterium
ATGAAGCGATTATTTACTTAAGTGAACATGCGCGTGAAATCAAACGCATGGACCGCATCGAAACAGCAGTAGTTCAGGCCTATTTCAAACATCCCAGCTTGCGCGTTATCCGCGATGCGTCTACGTTGCACGATGCCTTGTTAGCGGAAACGTGGGGAGACGCCAACTTACTTATGATGTCTTCAGGGACATTTGATGGCTTGGATATGCCCGAGCTCGGCCAAGAAATTGGGATGTTACGCGTTTAGCAATTGATCTAATTCGGATTTAAAGCCGGTCAACAAAAGTTCTTTCATGCTGATCTTACGCTTTTGTGTATTGATTTTGCTTTGAACTGGCTTTTCTTCCATTTGGCGATCACGTTCTGATTGCGCAATAAATTCTTCAAGTTCCCCGCGCTCCTTTTTCGTCATGTAATCCATTTGATTAATCATGATTTTCAATTGCTCAATCCGAGGCTTATCATTCAAAGCTGGATGGCGATACGAAATGACGCGCAACAAATAGTTCATTTCAAAAATCTTGTCGCAGGCATTCCGGAAACGCTCCGCCATGTTGCGATCGATCGTTTTCACTTGCGCAGTGACTTCTTTCCACTTAATGAGGTAGGCCTTCGCTAGGTCGGCAGTGGCCGCCATATTCACCTGATCGCTCAATTTCAATTCCAATTCCCCCGTCATGGCAACTAATTCCTGTATACGCGGATCAACCCGTGGCTTGTATTCAATGCCATTGATTCGATTGTATTTTTCGAAAAACATGTCATTGGCTTTCTTGAAATTCTTCCAAAGCATGGATTGCTTTTTAGGAGGAAGTCCGGTCACCAATTTCCACTCTTTCTGTAATTCTTTGACTTTGATGATTGCAGCGTCGAGATCATCCGACTTGCGATATTGATGGACTGCATCGATGTATCCTTGTAAAATCAGGATTTTTTCATCGATTTGGCGATTCTTATCTTCAAAATAAGCTCTTCTGCGTAGGAAGAACTGATCCATGATTTCTTGGAAAGAATCGGCTAAACTATCTTGGAATTGTTTGTCGACCGGACCTGTTTTCACCCATTTGGCTTTCAAATCCATGAGCTCATCCGTAGCCGCAAGCACATCTTCTTGATTCGCGATTACTTGTGCATCTTCGATAAGTGCACGCTTAATTTCCAGATTCTTAATTTGATTATTTTGGATGAGACCACGCAGAAATTCATCGAGCGTATCTAACTTTTCGAGCAAGGGGATGAAATCGCCTAAGCCATCAAATGTGGTCAAATACGCTTTCATTTGAACGACCTTGGTCAGGTAGGATCCTTTGTTTTGAACCTCCTCAACTTCTTTCGCTAATTGATTTACTTTTGATTTAGCCAGTTCGAATCTTCTTGCAAAATAATTTAAGGCTTCTTGCTCCGTATCACGGACAAAACCTATTTCACGTTGCGGAAAATCTAAATAGGCATTTAGAAAAACTTTGCCGTCCTGGCAAAATCCAAACTCATTTTTAATGGTGTGGCTCATAGTCAATATTATAAAAGAGCTTCAAGCAAACGCTTTGGCTCATTAAATCCAGGTTCAATTTAGTTGAAAATTTATAAAAATGTAAAGAAATCAACTGCTTAAACTCAAATTTTTACGTAAAAATAACATTCTTTGCAGGTTCTTATCCAACTAACACGATTAACCCTATGAGTAACGAAACAATTATCTTTTCGATGGAGCGCGTATCCAAAGTGATTCCTCCGCAGAAAACGATCATTAAAAATATTTATTTATCCTTTTTTTACGGTGCCAAAATCGGTGTTCTCGGACTTAACGGATCCGGTAAGTCTACGCTTTTACGAATTATTGCCGGTTTAGATAAATCATTTACGGGAGATGTCGTTTGGTCGCCGGGATACACAGTCGGTCTACTCGAGCAGGAGCCTCAATTGGATCCAAGTAAAACAGTCCTTGAGGTTGTCGAAGAAGCAGTTGTTGAAATCAAAAACCTGTTAAAAGAATTTGATGAGATCAATGAAGCCTTCGCAGATCCGGATGCCGATTTTGATAAATTGTTATCTCGACAAGGAGAAGTCCAAGAAAAATTAGACCATTTCAATGCTTGGGAATTAGATACCCGTTTGGAAAAAGCGATGGATGCTTTGCGTTGTCCAGATCCAGATGCATTAGTAAGTACGCTTTCTGGAGGTGAAAAACGTCGGGTTGCTTTATGTCGCTTATTGTTACAAGAACCCGATGTATTATTGTTGGATGAGCCGACCAACCACTTGGATGCGGAATCGGTGGATTGGTTAGAGCAACATTTACGTCAATATAAAGGAACGGTGATTGCGGTAACCCACGATCGGTATTTCTTGGACAATGTGGCTGGATGGATTTTGGAATTAGATCGTGGCGAAGGGATTCCATGGAAAGGGAATTATTCTTCGTGGTTAGAGCAGAAGCAAAATCGATTAGCGCAAGAGGAGAAGACGGAATCGCGCCGACAAAAAACCTTACAACGCGAGTTGGAATGGGTACGTATGGCCCCGAAAGCGCGTCAAGCGAAATCAAAAGCGCGTATTGGTGCGTATGAGAAATTACTCTCGGAAGAGAATCGCCAAAAAGAGGACAAACTGGAATTATTCATTCCGGCGGGTCCACGGTTGGGCAATAAAGTGATCGAGGTGCAAGGTGTTTCCAAATCATTTGGTGACAAATTACTCTATGAAAATGTAAGTTTTTCGCTGCCACCAGCAGGTATTGTGGGCATTATCGGACCCAATGGTGCCGGAAAAACTACCATGTTCAAATTAATTACGGGGCAATTGCAACCGGATTCGGGAAGTTTTGAGGTGGGAGATACGGTGAAACTCGCCTATGTGGATCAAGAGCATAATCAGTTAATTGCCGAAAAATCCGTGTATGAAACCATTGCGGATGGAAATGACTGGATTATGTTGGGCGGAAAGCAATCAAACGCACGCGCCTATGTGAGTAAGTTCAATTTCAATGGCGCTGATCAAGAGAAGAAAATTGGAAACCTGTCTGGTGGAGAACGCAACCGGGTGCATTTGGCGATGATGTTGAAAGAAGGTGCAAATGTGTTGTTGCTGGATGAGCCAACCAACGATTTGGATGTGAATACGCTACGTGCACTGGAAGAAGGTTTGGAAAATTTCGCAGGTTGTGCGGTGGTAATTTCCCACGATAGATGGTTCTTGGATCGCATTGCCACGCATATTTTAGCTTTTGAAGGGGATTCACAAGTCACGTATTTTGAAGGTAATTACTCAGAATATGAGGAGGCGCGTAAAAAGCGTTTAGGGGATGTGGCACCAAAACGAATTCGTTACAAGAAGTTACAATAAAGTCCGCAAGTTTAGGAGGACCACTTATGCGCACTTTTACGTATTTTTGCAGGTAAATCGAAAAATGTGCCTTGAAATAAATGATTCAGGCAAAGATTGTGCGTTTAAACGAATGGCAACATGACACCAAGAGAAAAAATTCAAGCGGTTATTGACGAAATGGGCAAAGTTGTTGTCGGGCAAGAGCGCCTGATCAACCGCTTACTTGTGGGATTATTTACAGGTGGACACGTGCTACTTGAAGGCGTTCCTGGTTTAGCAAAAACGCTGACAATCAATACCTTAGCTAAAATTTTAGACCTGCATTTTCAGCGGATTCAATTTACGCCCGACTTACTTCCTTCGGATTTAGTAGGTACGATGATTTACAATCCGTTGAAGAACGAATTTGAAGTCAAAAAGGGACCTATTTTTGCCCAAATTATTTTGGCAGATGAGATTAACCGCGCGCCTGCGAAAGTGCAATCTGCATTATTGGAAGCGATGGCCGAGAAGCAGGTTACGATTGGCGAAACTACGTATATGTTGGACAAGCCATTTTTGGTTTTAGCGACGCAAAATC
>CANHKE010000220.1 GCA_947461155.1 Cytophagaceae bacterium
ACAATATTGTAGATTCCAGATTGAATTTTCTCGCAAGCAAGCGCAATCAAATTAACCACATCGTCTTTGTGTACGTAATTCACGGGGCAATTGGCACCGTCATTTCGTTTGCCTGAAAAGTATTTGGCCACAAAACGATCACCGCCCATAAGCCCACCTAAACGCAGAATAATGGTATTTATAGGAGATGTAGAAACGATGGCTTCCGCTTGTGCCATTAGGGTCCCCGAATTAATTTCGGCTGTTTCGTCAACAATCTCGGACACATTTGCGTAGACCGAGGTAGACGACAAAAAGATAATTTTTTCTACTTTTTCAGGGTCTAAGCCGCTTATCCAATCTTGAACAATCCGTAGATATTGCTCTTCCGAATTTTTCTTACGACGTGGCGGTATGGACCAAACTTGGATGGCGCTTTGATTCATTTGATCCCAGTCACTCGCCGTTGTTTCGTCATTTGCACGAAAATCGACTACATGAATATGTGGGTGTTTTGCTTGCGCATGTACCTGTGACGCAGAAACGTTCACGTCAAAATCCGCTAATGCTAGTTTAAATGCCAATGGTGCGCCTACCCAACCGCCTCCGTAAATACTTACTTTCTTTTTCATAATTTTTTGCACCTTTGGAACAATTGAAATGCAAAGATAGTTTACAACCTATGAATAAAATGTTTTTTGTGCCAATTATCAGTTTAGTGATTCTTTCTTTGGACTATTACGTATGGATGGCGGTCAAAACTGCATTCCAAAAATCCACTAAAAGCATCCAACAAACGGCCCGATATACCTTTTGGGGATTTACCATTTTCATAATTTTAGGGATTATTTCATACAATGCGCTGCCATTGCACGCTTGGAAAAATGAACTTCGCATTACATTTATGGCGCTGGTGATGATTTCTGTCATTACGAAAATATTTATTATCATCTTTTTACTTTTGGAAGACATCACCCGTTTCTTTCGATGGGGGACCAATAAAATTCGCAAAAAAGATCCTAGCGCAATCAGCAGACATGCATTTTTATCACAAGCCGCTTTGGCTGTAGGTGCCGTTCCGGCCGCAACCTTTGCGTTTGGCATTATTTCGGGGGCACATGATTATCAGGTGGAGCCAATTACATTGAAAATCCCCAAGCTACCTTCAGCCTTTAAAGGCTTGAAAATTGCCCAGATTTCGGACATTCATACCGGCTCGTTCTTCAATAAAACAGCTGTCAAAGGTGGCGTAGAAATGCTTTTGCGTGAGAAGCCGGATGTCATCTTTTTTACTGGAGATTTGGTTAATAATGAATCAAAAGAAGTACAAAACTATTTTGATGTATTCAATAAATTGAAGGCTCCATTGGGTGTATTTAGTACACTCGGTAATCACGATTACGGCGATTATGTTCGTTGGGCCAGCCCCTCAGCCAAAAAACAAAACTTAAAAGACTTGATGAAGGCCCATGAATTAATGGGCTGGGATTTACTCATGGACGAGCACCGCTTTTTGGAGGAATCAGGTGAAAAACTAGCTATTATTGGGGTTCAGAACATTGGATTAGGGCGATTCCCATGGTATGGCAACTTGGAAAAGGCATATAAAGGTACGGAGGAGGCTGGTGCCAAATTATTGCTTTCGCACGATCCGACACATTGGAATGCGGAAGTGACAAAGAAATACAAGGACATTGATGTTGCCTTTGCAGGTCATACGCATGGTGCGCAATTCGGGGTACATATTCCTGGATTTGATCGCTGGTCTCCAGCGAAATACGTATATAAACAATGGTCAGGATTATATGAGGAAGAAGGTCAGCAACTTTATGTCAATAGAGGATATGGCTATTTGGGTTATCCAGGTCGTGTAGGGATGCCACCGGAGATATCGATTTTTACATTAAGCTAGAGGAGAGAGTAGAGAGTAGAGAGTAGAGAGTAAAGAGAAGAGAGAAGAGGGAAGAGAGAAGAGGGAACTGGGAGGCTTACTGACCAGGGACTCCAGAATAGTAGCCTATTTTTACCCACCCTCATCAAATAATCGCAAGACTTTTCGACTTGTGACTAGCGACTAGCGACTATTTTTCAAAAACCACCTTGCCTTTATCTAAAAAAAAGCTATTTTTGCATCCCAATTAATTGGTTTCGTGGCCGAGTGGCTAGGCAGAGGTCTGCAAAACCTTCTACAGCGGTTCGAATCCGCTCGAAACCTCAAAAAACCTTCCAAATCGGAGGGTTTTTTTGTTTAACATCGTTTTGTACAAACTACTCTAAAAAAATTACATTTTCGATGTTTAATTATTTTGAAAAATTCTAAATAACCGCCAAAACCTTAAAAAAACCTGAAATTGCTCTACGAATAAATTGTTTCCTAAAAATTCGGATTGTAGTTTTGCGGACTGAATTAAAATGAGAAAAATCAATATTTATGTTTTCCAAAAAAATAACTCTCGTTAAGTTTCTATTATCCTTCACTTTGTTAATCGCCACTTTTGGCGCAACATTCGCACAAGACGCTGCAGAAGGGGAAACCTTGTTTAAAAACAACTGTGCGGCATGTCACGCATCTACGGATGAGGTTCTTGTAGGACCTGGTTTGAAAGGTGTAAGCGAACGTCGCCCAATCGAATGGATCGTAAAATGGGTACACAACCCACAAGCAGTTATCGCTTCCGGCGACAAATATGCAAACGATTTGTACAATAAATTTAATAAGGCGGCGATGACTCCTTATCCAAATTTCTCTGAGGCTCAAATCAAAGGAATTATTGCTTACATCGATGCATCAAATGCAGCGCCAGCGGCACCAGCGGCAGGAGCAGCGCCAGCAACGGGAGCAGCTGCTCCAGCAGCAGCCAGCTCAGGAGGCATGATGGAAGTATTATTAATAGGATTGTTGTTGATCATGGTTTTAGTGTTAATCGCCTTATTATCCATCGTGAATACCTTAGGTAAAATCACACAAGATCCAGCAGCGGCAGCAGAGACGCCTTTAATGCAACGCATTTCAGCTAACTTGAAAGAATTAGCGGCAAACTCCGCAGTCAAAACGGGGATCTTAGTTTTAGCCTTATTGTTAGGCGGAAAGGCTACGATTGATGCGGCATATGGAGTTGGTATCCACCAAGGATATGCGCCAGAGCAACCAATCAAATTTTCGCACAAATTGCACGCAGGACAATATCAAATCAACTGTAACTACTGCCACACAGGTGTATATTCAGGTAAAGGGGGTAACGTACCATCTGCAAACATTTGTATGAACTGCCACAACGCGATCAAGCGTGAATCTCCTGAAATTCAAAAAATTTACTCGGCATTAGAAAACGATGAACCTATTCAATGGGTTCGTGTACACAATTTGCCAGATTTGGCCTATTTCAACCACTCACAACATACAAATGTAGGTGGCTTAGAATGTAAAAATTGCCACGGTGAAATCGAAAAAATGGAAGTTGTTGAACAACGTTCGTCTTTAACAATGGGTTGGTGTATTGACTGTCACCGTCAAACAGACGTGAATTCAAAAGGCAATGCGTATTATGACAAATTAGTAGAAGTTCATAATAAAGACAGCAAGACGCCATTAAAAGTGCAAAACATTGGTGGTTTAGAGTGTTCTAAGTGCCATTATTAATAGGTATACAATAGATTCAAAATTAGTCTGAATAAGAAAGATTATATGGAAAATTCGAACAAGAGGTATTGGAAAGGGATTGAGGAGTTAACCAATGAACCATCGTTTGTCAAAAATGTCCACAATGAGTTTGGCAATATGCCATCTGAAAACGATTCGAAAGGCGATGCCTTAGTCGATGGAGCAGGAACTCATCGTCGTGATTTTCTTAAAATGTTGGGATTCGGTGTTGCAGCCGTTTCATTAGCTGCATGTG
>CANHKE010000221.1 GCA_947461155.1 Cytophagaceae bacterium
CTGACGCATCCGTCGTCACGTGATTACGTGGGTTAGATGCTACAATGGCCGGAATCCCCAATCGGGTGTTCTCGCAAAGCGCTTGCAAGTTGTTAGACCAATTCGCTAAAATAGCGGGTTCGGCATTGGCGCGTAAAATGAAATGACGCAAATGAAATTGGGTGACTCCTTTGGTGGTACCCGCGGCCGACATATTGGGGGAAGTCAACGGCTTGCGGGTAAACATATTGGTGTTTTGAACTAAATCTTCTTCGTTAAATCCATCGGTGATTTTAGGTCTAGGCCCGCTGCTACCTTGAACGCCATTGGCGAAAACTTGATCGCCTCCCATACGGGTCGTACTGATGAGCATAAAACCTAATTTTTCCTCGAGGGTCATTTGGGAAACCAAATCCTTCACACGCTCCGCAATCGGCAAACGCCAATCTTCGTATTTATCCAGTTTTTTGTTTTTGTTGAGATCCTTGAAGTTTAAGTTCTTTACGTTCAAGGTTTCCACCGTACGCGATTGCAAGACGGGTTGATTTTGTGCCAACAAATTTCCGGATGCGAAAAGCAAGGCCAATAGGATACGTGATTTCATAGGTTTTTTCTTTCTTTGTAGGGTAAAGAAGATACTTGACGATTTCTAATCAAGAAAAAGCGATGAAAGACCCGAATGTTGACGAATTCATACAATGTGCCGACCATTGGTCAAAAGAAATGACCTATTTGCGTCGCATTTTATTGGATTGCTTATTAATTGAAACCTTTAAATGGCGAATACCGATTTATATGGTCGGGACCAAAAATGTCCTCGGTCTTACCCCCCTAAAAGATCATTGTGCGCTCAATTTTTTCAAAGGAGCCCTATTGCAAGATGAGGAAAAGTTGTTAATTAAGCCGGGCGAACATACGCAGTTGGGCCGCTGGATGAAGTTCGATTCATTGGACGATATTCAAGCCAAAGCGGATTTAATTAAAGCCTACGTCATCGAAGCCATTGAGGTAGAAAAGTTAGGCGTCACCTTGGAAACGTCCACGGAAATTCCGTATCCGGAAGAGTTAAAAGCTATTTTTAGTGAAAAGCCAGCGGTGGAAGTCGCTTTCGAAAAGCTCACTCCCGGCCGCCAGCGTGCTTACCTTCGTTTTTTTACCGACGGGAAACAATCCGCAACCCGAAAATCCCGAATCGAAAATAATGAAAAATACATCCTCAAGGGGATTGGATTTCATGATTGCATCTGCGGCTTAACGAAGAGAAAGCCGAGTTGCGATGGCTCACACAAGGTCATTGAGAATTTTAAAAGATGACGTAAAGAAGTCATAGAAAAGGCGTTTGTTAAGACCATTTTAAACCTCAATTTTGGCCCATGAATTTTGGAGAACAATTAAAGGAAATCCGCACCTCAAAAGGACTAACTCAAAACGAGCTTTCTGAAAAGTCGGGCATCGCGCTTCGTACCGTGCAGCGCATGGAACGCAATGAAGGCAAGCCGAGCTTGTATTCGATGAACGCGATCGGCGAAGTATTGGGGGTGAATTTAACTTTGTTGTATGCTCCAGACGATGAAACCGAAAAACGAAATATCATGGAAAGTACAGACCAACAATTATGGCAGATTGCCAAAAGGCGTGCCAAATTTAAAAGAAGCCTCGGTTCTTATCTTTTAGTCATCCCATTTCTTTGGGTGATTTGGTACTTGACAATGCCTGGAGAAATCAAATGGAATCACATTCCGTGGCCTATTTGGCCAATGTTGGGTTGGGGACTTGGTTTGGGCATTCAATATGCCAACGCGTATGTGATCGAAGCAGATTCGCTGGAGCAGCGGGAGTACGATAAATTAAAGGGCCAAAAGTAAAAGCCAGCCACCCTTTCGAGCAGCTGGCTTCTTTCAAACCTTAAGCGAATCTTACTTTTTGTAAACTAAATCGAAACGATCTAGATTCATCACCTTCGTCCATGCTGCGACGAAATCCTTTACAAATTTAGTTTGTGAATCTTTCGTGGCATACACCTCTGCTAAGGCACGAAGCTCTGAGTTCGATCCGAAAATCAAGTCGGCACGTGTCGCCGTAGCTACCGCAGCACCTGTTTTCGTATTTGTTCCCGCAAATTCTTCTTTCGTATCGTTAGTTGGTTTCCACGTGGTACCCATCTCTAACAAATTCACGAAAAAGTCATTTGTTAACGCATCTTTTTTCGTTGTAAACACGCCGTGTTTTGAACCATTGTAATTCGTATTCAACACCCGCATTCCACCTGTCAATACCGTCATTTCTGGAGCAGTCAAGGTTAATAATTGCGCTTTGTCCACGAAGATTTCTTCCGTCGAAAGTGTGTAACGCGTTTTCAAATAGTTACGGAAACCATCACCCATTGGCTCTAGTAAGTCGACCGAAGCGATATCCGTTTGCGCTTGTGATGCATCCATACGACCTGGCGTAAATGGAACGGTTGTTTTCACACCGGCATTCGCTGCTGCTTTTTCTACGGCTGCAGAACCACCCAAGACGATTAAGTCGGCAATCGATACTTTCTTCTTACCACCTTTGGCATTAAAATCCTTTTGAATTTTTTCTAAAACCGTCAAGACTTTCTCCAATTGTTTCGGATTGTTTACTTCCCAATTGCGTTGTGGTAATAAACGAATACGTGCTCCATTCGCTCCACCGCGACGATCTGAGTGACGGTACGTAGAGGCAGATGCCCAAGCCGTCGAAACTAATTCACTAATCGATAAACCTGAATTCAACAAGGTCGTTTTCAATGCCGCGATATCTTGCGCGTTTACGACTTCGTGATTCAATGCTGGAATTGGATCTTGCCAAACCAATTCTTCTTTCGGAATTTCTGGTCCTAAATACGTTGAGCTAGGACCCATGTCGCGGTGCGTTAATTTGAACCATGCTTTGGCGAAAGCTTTGGCAAATACTTCCGGATTTTCTAAAAAGTTGCGGGAGATTTTCTCGTAGATTGGATCGACGCGTAAGGCGATATCCGTTGTCAACATGGTAGGCTTGTGGAAGGTGTTTTTGTCGAAGGCATCAGGAATGATGTTTGCGCTATTTTTTGCAATCCACTGGTTCGCACCTGCTGGGCTTTTCTCTAATGTCCATTCGTTGTTGAACAATAAATGTAGGTATCCGATGCCCCAGCGAATCGGAGTTGAAGTCCAAGTAACTTCCAAACCAGACGTAATAGCATCTTTGCCTTTTCCTGATTTGTACGTGCTTTTCCAGCCTAAACCTTGTTCTTCGATGCCCGCTGCTTCTGGGTTGTCGCCCACGTTTGTCGCTGGACCTGCTCCGTGTGTTTTACCAAACGTATGGCCACCCGCGATCAACGCAACGGTTTCTTCGTCATTCATTGCCATGCGACCGAACGTCTCGCGAATGTCTTTCGCAGAAGCTACTGGATCAGGAACACCGTTCGGGCCTTCTGGATTTACATAGATTAGACCCATTTGAACGGCTGCTAAAGGAGTCTCTAATTTACGATCGCCAGAATAGCGATTTTTATCGTCTAACCATTTCTTCTCAGAACCCCAATATACGTTTGTTTCTGGCTCCCAAACGTCTGTCCGACCACCTGCGAAACCAAAGGTCTTAAAGCCCATTTGTTCCAAAGAAACGTTTCCAGTCAAGACCATTAAGTCTGCCCAAGAGATTTTGTCGCCATATTTTTGTTTGATTGGCCATAACAAACGACGCGCTTTGTCTAGGTTTGTGTTATCCGGCCATGAGTTCAAAGGCGCAAAACGCTGCTGGCCTGCGCGTGAACCACCACGTCCATCCCCTGACCGATAGGTTCCAGCACTATGCCAAGCCATACGAATAAATAATGGACCGTAATTACCAAAATCGGCTGGCCACCA
>CANHKE010000222.1 GCA_947461155.1 Cytophagaceae bacterium
CCGAACGAACCACGTATAGCGTTGGCTTTTCCTTACCCATCCCAATCAAAAAATGGTGGACAAGCAACACGGACATTTACATCAATCGCGCAGAATTAAGTGGTAAAGTGGACATGACCGTAATCGCTCCATCCCAAAATATGTTTTACATAAACACCAATCACATCTTTACCTTACCCCACGATTTTCGCTTTGAATTGGGCGGCAATTATTACACCGGTGGTTTAGAAAGTGCGTTTATTTTTGGATCAGGCGGTTCGTTAAACCTGGGCATCCAAAAAACCATTTTGAATAAACGCGGCGTCATTCGCCTCAATGCACAAGACCTTTTGTATACCAATAATTCGGATGTCTACATCAAATACGGCGATCTCGATATTACGGTTCGCCCCCGACAAGATTCCCGTGTTGTCAGGCTAAACTTCAGTTACCGTTTTGGCAATATGTCCATCAAAGGCGCACGCGAACGTGCCACCGGATTGGAATCCGAAAAGAGCCGTGTGAAAAGCAAATAATTCACTTATTTTGCACAAAAAATTTGATCCAATGCATTTAATCAAAGTACAAGCCACCATCCAAGCAAGCCTGAATCACACTTGGACTTGCTGGACCGAAGAACAACACATCACGCAATGGAATTTTGCCACCGACGATTGGTGCTGCCCTTCCGCTAAAAACGACTTGCGCGTAGGCGGTGAATTTCATTACGAAATGGCTTCCAAAGATGGAACCATGTCATTCGATTTTTGGGGGACTTATACAAAAATTGAACCGGAAAAAACCATCGAAATTGCCCTAGGCGATGGGCGTAATATGTTTGTTTCGTTTGAGGCAAGCGCGGCAGGAACAACCGTTATCGAACAATTCGAACCAGAAAAAGAAAACCCCGAAGACATGCAAGAAGCTGGGTGGGGTATGATTCTTGCCAACTTCAAGAAACACGCAGAAGGGAAATAAGGGTAGATTTTTACGGGCGCCGACTTTTTAACTAAATAAACCTATTTATGTATAAGTTCCTGTTATTCTGCCTGTTGAGTTTACCGGTTTTGGGCCAACAAACAACTAATAAACCTGAGCGCGTCAACTGGTTTCAAGACCTTGGTTTTGGCATGTTTATTCACTGGAATGTGGATGTCAGTTTGGGCAGCGTCATCAGCCATTCGATGGCGGGGGCATCCGACGCATATGTTAACAAATACATCAACGAACTTCCGCGCTATTTTAATCCCGAGCAGTTTAAACCCAAAGATTGGGCACGTTTGGCCAAATTAGCTGGCATGAAATACGTCGTATTTACGGCGAAACACCACGCTGGTTTCGCGATGTTTGCAACCAAAACCACACCATTTAATGTGATGAATACCCCATTCAAACGGGACATCACCAAAGAAATTGTCGAAGCATTTCGCGCCGAAGGAATCGCCGTTGGCCTTTACTTTTCTCCCGACGATTTCTATTATTTACATCAGCACAAACAGCCGATCGGTCGCGCACAAGACCCCGCGCATTACCCCAAAACCAATCCAGGTTTGATGGAATACGACAAAGCGCAACTCAGTGAATTATTGACCCAATACGGAAAAATAGACATCCTATTTATCGACGGCCCCGGCGATGGATTGCGCGAACATGCCTGGTCAATCAACCCCGACTTGGTCATTACGCGCGATGCGATGAAAACACCAGAACAAACAACACCGAATAGCGCATTGCCGCGACCTTGGGAAGCATGTTATACGATGGGCACCGACTGGCAATATAAACCCACGAATGATCCGCAAAAGTCAGGTACGCAAGTGATCAATATGTTGGCCGAAATCCGCGCCAAAGGCGGTAATTTCTTACTCAACGTAGGCCCGAAACCCAACGGCGAAATACAAATCGAGCAAGAAGCTATCTTGCGCGAAATGGCCCTTTGGAACTTCGCGAATTCAGAGGCCATCTATGCGGTGAAACCGATGCCGATTATCAAGGAAGAAGGCGTTTGGTACACGCAATCGAACGACGAAAAATACATTTATGCATTCATTTTACGCGCATCACCTGATGATTGGAAATACGGCGAACGCAAAAATTTTGTGTTGAGTAATGTCATCGGTTCTGACAAAACGACCGTCGACATACTCGGATACAAAGCCGAACTAGTCGAATACAAACAAGATTTTGATGCCAAAACCTACGTGTCATCCAGCCCGCTAGGCCTAACGATTAGCGCAGTCAATGGCCAGCGATTTTACACGAACAATCGATGGCCAAACGCGGTCGTATTAAAAATTTCAAACGCGAAAGGGCGCATCCCTCAAGCCGACAACACGAAACAAAGCGCCATGGACGGCGCGAAATAAATATGAAAAAACTGCTACTATTTTTACTGATTACGAGCCCGATTTTCGCACAAAAAGAATTGACAAATTGGCCTGCCAAAGCGAACCCAATTACCGTGGGCAAAAGAACCGCCGAACGTTTCATGGCCGTTCCCCATTCCCGCTATGGAGTTACCTTTCCAAATCCCCCAGCCACCCAAATCACGTATCCGGATGTGTGTACCTGGCTAGGTGCTTTAGGCTTTGCGCAGAAAACGCAAGATGCGGATTTGATGAAACGCTTAAACGAAAAGACGGCATTATTACTGACGGATGAAGCCCACTTACAGCCGAAGAAAAACCACGTCGACAATTTCGTATTTGGGGCAATTCCTTTGGCATTCCATCTTCAAAAAGCGAATCCGGAATTACAAAAATTAGGTCTTGCGTATGCCGATGAAGAATTCAAAACATTGAGTCCAGAAGCATATATGAGCTTAAGTCCAGAAGTTCGCAATTGGTACGCTGCAGGCTTGAGCTGGGTTACTCGCTTCTGGATGGATGACATGTACATGATTACTGCCGTGCAAGCAAAAGCTTACGAGGTCACGAAAAATCGCAAATACATCGACCGCGCAGGGTATGAGATGGTAGCCTATTTGGATACCTTACAAAACGCCGATGGCTTATTTTACCACGCACCAGATGTTCCGTATTACTGGGGAAGAGGCGATGGCTGGTTGGCCGCCGGCATGGCCGATTTATTAAAAGTGCTACCCAAAGATAACCCGCATAGACCGCGCATTATGAAAGGCTATTTGAACATGATGGGAGTTTTACTGAAACACCAAGACGCGAATGGTATGTGGCATCAACTCATCAATGATCCCAATTCTTGGCCAGAAACTTCTTGCACCGGCATGTTTACGTATGCCTTTATCGTGGGGGTAAAAAAGGGATGGTTGCCGGCGGCCACTTATGGCAAGGCGGCTCGAAAGGCCTGGATCAAACTGCAAGATTACGTAAATGCAAACGGCGATTTGACTGAGATTTGCGAAGGAACCAACAAGAAAAATGACCATCAATATTACCTAGATCGCAAGCGCATTACGGGAGATTTACACGGCCAAGGCCCCTTGCTTTGGTGCGTAAATGCTTTATTAGACTAAAACCAAAGCCCCTATTTCAGGGCTTTGGTTGGATTTAAAATCGTCTGAATGCGATCAATGCAGTCTGCCAGATGGTAGGCTGTTTCTTTATCCGCAATTTTAACTTTACCCACTTGCAACGCAGCCAATAACTCCTTCAATTCGCCACGCACAATGGAACGTACGTCCGACTGTGCAACGGGATAGCTTTCCCGTGGCGGGCCTGAAGCCGCTGCCGCAGCAGGAGCAGGAGCTTGGTCCGTCATTAAAGCCCTCATACGCTCAATATAGGCTTTTTGTAAATTTCTACGGTAGCGATCAATGTTCTTTCCTTTCGCTAGTTCAGACCAAATTCCCCCACGTAAATCTTGAAAGAGATCAATTGTCCGGTAGTTATTCGCCACAGTC
>CANHKE010000223.1 GCA_947461155.1 Cytophagaceae bacterium
CGGTTACTTGAATTAAAATATCTTGTTCATCTCCTTTTGCGTATTCCATGGAGATATCAAAAAACTCATTGTTGTCAAAAATACCCGTATCCATCAGCTCATATTCGGGCTCTTGGCGGGAACGTTTCCGACTTTCATCGATTAATTTTTGATAGGGAAATGTCTGCTGGGGATACTTATACAGCATCTTTTGGTAGGAATGCGTTGGCGTCGAATCTTGGTAGTAATACAGTTCTTTGACGTCCTCCCCATGGTTAGATTCTCCGCCTGTTAGGCCAAAGAACCGCTCTTTCAATATATGATCCCGGTGATTCCAAAAAGCAAATGAAAAGCAAACATGTTGCTTATTATCTGATATTCCTCCGATTCCTTCTTCTCCCCAGCGGTAGGCTTTCGACCGCGCCATATCATGTGAAATGGTATTCCAGGCATTCCCGTCGACCGAATAATCCTCACGCACAGTGCCCCATTGGCGTTCCGTCAAATAAGGACCCCACTTTTTCCAACCTTTATTATCGTTGCGAAGACTCAGTCGTTCACGTTCGGCTCCTTGATCTGACATAAATTTATAAATGCTTAGGTGTTGATAGTATGCAAGCTACAAATATAAAATTTTTGAGGGAAAACCAACTTGTAGAAAAAGGACATTTGCAATTCCATGTAGAGGATATTCGGCTTTCTGTTTATATTCGAAATCTAAATCAACCAAATGAAAAAACTAACCTTACTACTTTGCCTATTGGCCTTCGTTTCTTGCAAATCATCCGATGCCAAAAAAGATCTGAGCACGCTCGTAGACAACTACTACGAAGAACAATTAAAGTTGAATCCGGTCTCGGCAACCGCAAATGGCGATAATCGCTACAACGATCAGTTGAATATCGACTTCACCGATTCGCATCGAGCCAAAATCAAAGCTTTATTAGAAAAAACACAAACGAGTCTAGCAGATATCGATCGGGATAAGTTGGATGCCAACGATCAAATAACATTTGATATGTTGGCCCGCGACATCAAACTAGGTCTTGAGGGTCTCAGCTTTCCAGACAATTTGATGCCATTGAACCAATTTTACGGCTTTCATTTGACCTTTGCGCAATTGGGCAGCGGTTCAGTGATGCAACCTTTCGCCACGAAAAAGGACTATGAAAACTGGGAAAAGCGGATGCACATTGGCGCGGCTTACATGGATTCGAGCATCGTGTATTTCAAGCGAGGCATGGCAGCTAATGTTGTTTTACCAAAGGCTTTGGTGGAAAAAGTGATTCCGCAATTGCAATCGTTCCACGTAGCTAATGTCAAAGAAAGCACTTTTTATGGTCCTTTGAATGCCTTTCCGAAAGACTTTTCGGAAGCGGATAAAGCTAAATTTACTCAAGAATATACGCAGATTATTCAGTCGGAAATCATCCCTGCTTACACGCGTTTAGCGCAATTTCTTCAAACAGAATACCTGCCTAAATCCCGAACAACCAGCGGTATTTCGGGCATTCCAAATGGGGACGTGTATTATCAATATTTGATCAGGGTGTTAACGACGACCGATAAGCCTGCCGATGAAATCTACCAAACAGGTTTAGCTGAAGTGAAACGCATTCGTACCGAAATGGAAAAGACAAAGCAGGCCGTTGGCTTCCAAGGTGACTTAAAAGCATTTTTTGAATACATGAGAACGGACAAAAAATTCATGCCATATCAAACGCCAGCGCAAGTATTAGCTGCATTTCAAACCATCCATAAAAAGATGGAACCGGCTTTAAAAACAATGTTTGGTCGGGTACCGAAAACGCCATTTGAGATTCGTCAAACAGAGGCATTCCGCGCAGCATCTGCTTCGGCGGAATACTTCCAAGGCTCAGAAGATGGCACACGTCCTGGTATTTTTTACGTGCCCATTCTAGATGCAACGAAATTCAATACAACTTCGGGCATGGAAAGTTTATTCCTGCATGAGGCGATTCCGGGACATCATTACCAGGTGAGTCTCCAACAAGAAAACAACCAACTACCTAAATTCCGTCGCTTTGGAGGTAACTCTGCCTATGCGGAAGGTTGGGCTTTGTATACCGAAAGTTTAGGAAAAGAGTTAGGATTATACACGGATCCATTTCAATATATGGGCGCTTTGGGCGATGAAATGCACCGCGCCATTCGTTTGGTGGTCGATGCAGGTATGCATTCAAAAAATATGACGCGCGAGCAAGCGATTGCCTATATGATGGATAATGAGCCGATTTCAGAGCAAGGCGCTGTAGCTGAAATCGAGCGCTACATGGCGATTCCAGCGCAAGCATTATCGTACAAAATTGGCGCATTGAAAATTCGGGAAATTCGCGAACGCTTGAGTAAAGAATTAGGTGCGAAATTTAAGCTTTCCAACTTCCATGATGAGATCCTGAAAGATGGCAATATGCCTTTGGATGTCATGGAAAGCAAAATGGATCGTTGGGCGAAAGCATTGAAATAACCCAAACCCTAGGTTAAAACCTAGGGCTAAAAACTTTATATCCCCAGGCTTTAGCCTGGGGATTTATACATGATGAAACTCTCCACCTCCTTTACCATCCCGCGCGCATCCCATTTGATTCGGCCAAACAGCCAAATCCTCTGCATCGGCTCCTGCTTTGCGGAACATATGGGACAGCGACTAGCAGCATTGCCGTTGGAAGTTTCCAACCAGGCTTTAGGGACACTATTTCATCCCTTGAGCATCCTGCGTGGCTTGCAACCTCAGCAATTAACACGGGAGGAATTGTATCAGCAAGGTCCGCATTATGTACATCCAGATTTTCATTCGCAATTCATGGGGGAAAATCCGAGCGATTTTTTGGCCCAATTAAATGAACTCAAAGCAAAGGCCATCGCCTTTTTAGCTTCGAGTCAATTTCTGGTGATTACCTGGGGAACTGCCTTTTATTATGAAGATCAGGTGTTGGGAAGAGCAATTGCCAACTGCCATAAACAGCCCTCTTCCCGATTCATCAAAAAGCAGAGTACCGTGGATGAAATATGTGCGGGCTACGAGGTATTTCTACATGAAAACCCGCGCACACAAATCATATTAACCGTCTCTCCTGTTCGACATACCAAAGACGGCATACCGGAAAACGCCGTTTCCAAAGCCATTTTACGCATCGCAGCGGAGCAATTGGCGAAAAAATTCCCAGATCAAATCACGTATTTCCCTGCATTTGAACTCATGATGGATGAGCTGCGTGACTATCGTTTTTATCAGGCGGATTTGATTCATCCGACGGAGCAGGCGATTCAATACATTTTCGAACGCTTTAAGCAAGCGCACTTCGAAGATGAGTTAATAGACATTGCTAAAAAATGGCAAGAGATTTATTTGACCATGCAACATCGACCGCATCCTTTGCAATTCCCACAACACCGTGAAATTCTCCAACGGCTGCGCAAGGAAATTGAGCTGGATCAATCGGGGATCGATTCGAGCCGTTTGATCACGAAAATAGACCAACAAATATTGGCCTTATCTTAATACAATGACGTATATTTGAGGTTTGAAAGGAAAGAACGAATTATGGGTGAATTGAGTGTAAGCAAAGAGATTATCATCGGTGCGTTGAGCACCGTGCAGGAACCGGATTTGAAAAAAGATTTGGTGACCCTGAATATGATTAAAGATGTGGAGTTGGGTGTAGGCGAAGTACGTTTTACGGTTGTTTTGACCACTCCCGCCTGTCCATTGAAAGAAAAAATTCGCCAAGATTGTGTGGATGCCATTCATAAATTGGTACATCCTGATTTGAGGGTGGTCATCAACATGACCGCGGAGGTGACGTCCTTGCAAACGCAAGATCCCTTAATCCCGGGAGTCAAAAACGTGATTGCC
>CANHKE010000224.1 GCA_947461155.1 Cytophagaceae bacterium
CAGTTGAAAAGCCTGGATTGGTTGTGTTTGGCATATTTATTTGATTAATAATAATTCACGGTACTTCGGAAAAGGCCATTCATCATCATCGACGATTAGTTCGAGCTTATCTACAGAATATCTAATTTCTTCAAAGTAGCTCTTAACCTTCGTTCCATATAATGTCGCTCGAGACTCCAAATCTTCAATATTATTCGCTTCCTTACGCGCTTCGGTCATTTCGTTTTGCAAGCGAACGATCGAGGAAGTATATTCAGAAATTTTCTTGATCATTTCTATAGTTGGCGCAAAATACTGCGGATCGATACCGATTTCCTTCTGCCCTTTCACGTTTTCAACTAACTGGGTTTGATATTTTAAAGAAGTTGACACGATGTGATTGATAGCCATATCGCCAATCACCCGTGATTCGATTTGAATTTTCTTAACATAGTTTTCCAATTCGATTTCATGACGCGCATGCATTTCTTCTTTTGAATAAATACCGTGTTTAGTAAATAATTCAATGGATTCTGGGCGAGCATAAACAGCTAAAGCCTCTGGTGTCGTCTTTAGGTTAGATAAACCTCTTTTTTCGGCCTCAAGGACCCACTCGTCTGAATACCCATTTCCTTCAAAACGAATTTTTTTCGATTCTTTCACATAGCGTTTCAATACTTCCATAATGGCAAGTTCCTTTTTAACGCCTTTTTCTAAAACCGCTTCGACTTCCTTGCGGAATTTGATTAATTGTTCAGCAACGATGGTGTTTAATACAGTCATCGGTGCCGCAGAATTGGCAGATGAACCTACTGCACGGAACTCAAATTTGTTACCCGTAAAGGCAAATGGTGAAGTTCGATTGCGATCTGTATTATCTAAAATCAAAGAAGGAATTTTATTGATACCTAGTTTTAAATATACGTTGTCGCCTTTTTCCAACTGAATATCATCGATATCGCTCATGTTTTCTAGGTCATCTAATACCTGACTCATCGTCGAACCTAGAAAAACGGATACAATGGCTGGTGGCGCTTCATTTGCTCCTAAGCGATGTTCGTTGCCAGCAGATGCAATCGATGCGCGCAATAAATCTGCATGATCATGAACTGCTTTAAGCGTGTTCACAAAAAAGGTTAAGAAACGTAAATTCTCTTTTGGTTTTGATGAGGGTGCTAATAAATTGACTCCAGTATCTGTAGCTAATGCCCAGTTATTATGCTTTCCAGATCCATTAATGCCCGCAAACGGTTTTTCATGAAAAAGTACTTTCAATTTGTGCTTTGAACCGATTTTGTTCATCAAATCCATTAACAACGCATTGTGATCACAGGCTAAGTTTGCCTCTTCAAACGTAGGAGCCACCTCAAATTGCGCGGGAGCTACTTCATTGTGACGGGTTCTAACCGGCATGCCTAATTTTAAAGCTTCGATTTCAAAATCGACCATAAAGGCATTGGCGCGATTGGGAATAGACCCAAAATAATGATCTTCTAATTGTTGGCCTTTCGCCGGCGCATGACCAAAAACCGTACGGCCTGACATAACTAAGTCGGGTCTAGCGTTAAATAATGCTTCGTCAATCAGGAAATATTCTTGTTCGGCGCCTAACGTTGGAATTACTTTACTCACATCCCGACTAAAAAATTCTTTGACTACTGCTGTCGCAGCTTTATCAATTAATTCAATGGATTTCAATAATGGTGTTTTATAATCAAGTGCCTCACCTGTATACGAAACGAAGACGGAAGGAATACACAAAGTAGCCGTTCCTGCTGCATTTTCCATAATAAAAGCAGGTGATGAAGGGTCCCATCCGGTATATCCACGTGCTTCAAATGTTGAGCGAATTCCCCCATTCGGGAAAGATGATGCATCGGGTTCTTGTTGGACTAATGCAGATCCCTTAAATTTTTCTACTGCTTTACCATTGCTTAGATCAATATCAAAAAACGAATCGTGTTTTTCAGCCGTTGTACCAGTTAAAGGCTGAAACCAGTGCGTATAATGTGTTGCTCCTTTAGAAATAGCCCAAGATTTCATTGCAGCGGCAACTTCGTCAGCTGCGTCTCGGTCGATTTTTGAACCAGTTTGTATAGCTGTATTTATTTTTAAATAGGCTTCCGGAGAAAGTAAAGACCGCATGACTTCGTCGCTAAATGTCATACTGCCATAATAATCGCTTACTTTTTCTGTAGGTAATTTAACTGTAATTCCAGCGCGCATCTGAGCGAGTTCAAGTGCTTTAAATCGTGTTATAGCCATTTTATTTCGAAGAAAATTAGAAATATAAAAATAGCCAAAATGTGTGAATTAATTAAATGAATATCCCGCTTATTTGAAAATTGCATTTACATAGGTTATAATTTGAATTTTTGCAGAATTGCAAAATATTGGTTGTTATTTTTTAATAATTGGCAAACATTCTGTTGTTTTTTTCAAATAGTGGTTTAAATTTGTATCAGAAAATCTAAGAAAAGTATTTTTATTATCATTTTAAGTATAAAATCATGGCTAAATCAAAATTAGAGTACATTTGGTTGGATGGTTACAAGCCGACCCAAAGTTTACGTTCTAAGACTAAAATTGAAAACAATTTTAGTGGGAAATTGGAAGATCTAGATATGTGGTCTTTTGATGGTTCGTCCACTCAGCAAGCTGAAGGTGGATTTTCGGACTGTTTATTAAAACCGGTTTATGTTTGCCCAGATCCTGCACGTCGTGATGGTTATTTAGTTATGTGCGAGGTTTTGAATGCTGATGGTACGCCTCACGTTTCAAATGGTCGTGCTACGATTGAAGATGATGATAATGATTTTTGGTTTGGTTTTGAGCAGGAATACTTCCTTTGGGATCCTGAGACAAACAAACCGTTAGGTTTTCCAGCAAATGGATTTCCTGAGCCTCAAGGACCTTACTACTGCTCAGTAGGTGCAAAAAATGCTTACGGTCGTGAGATTATTGAAGAGCACATGGATTTATGTATTGATGCCGGTTTAAATATTGAAGGTATTAATGCGGAGGTTGCTGCTGGTCAGTGGGAATTTCAAATGTTTGCGAAAGGTGCCAAACAAGCTGGTGACGAAATTTGGTTAGGTCGCTATTTATTGGAGCGTTTAGGTGAAAAATATGGTGTAGCCATTAACTGGCACTGTAAGCCTTTAGGAGAATTGGATTGGAATGGTTCGGGTATGCATGCCAACTTCTCTAATACGATTTTACGTACGGCAGGAAATAAAGAAACGTATGATAAGATTTGTCAATCATTTGCTCCATTTGTTAAAGAGCACATTGAAGTTTATGGTGCTGACAACCACATGCGTTTAACTGGAAAGCACGAAACTGCGTCGATTCATGATTTCTCTTATGGAGTTTCAGATCGTGGTGCATCGATTCGTATTCCAATTGCAGCAGTAGAAAAAGGATGGAAAGGTTGGTTAGAAGACCGTCGTCCAAATTCAGCGGCAGATCCGTATAAAGTAGCTGCTCGTATCATTAAAACGGTTAAAACAGCGAAAGTTTAAGTTATTTTATCTTGCATTTATATACTTTTATGATTGAAAATGGCGGGGATTCCCGCCATTTTTGTTTTAAATTGCAGCCTGAATTTAGCATATGCGTAAAGTTGCCTTTTATACATTAGGTTGCAAATTGAATTTTGCCGAATCAAGTTCTATTGCTCGATCATTAGAGCCGATGGGATTTGTGCGTGCCGATTTCCAAGATGCACCTGATCTATTTGTGATAAATACCTGCAGTGTTACTGAACAGGCAGATAAAAAATGCAAAAAAGTAGTTCGTGAGGCTAAAAAAATAAATCCAGCTTCTACGGTTGTCATTATTGGTTGTTATGCACAACTAAAACCA
>CANHKE010000225.1 GCA_947461155.1 Cytophagaceae bacterium
AAAAAATCCGTGAAGGAGACCAATTATCATTAGAACGTTTGACGAAAGCCAATTTACGTTTCGTGGTATCGGTAGCTAAACAATACCAAAATCAAGGTTTAAGCCTTGGTGACTTAATTAACGAAGGAAACTTGGGTTTGATCAAAGCAGCACAACGTTTTGATGAAACACGTGGATTTAAATTTATCTCATACGCCGTTTGGTGGATTCGTCAATCGATCCTACAAGCTTTGGCTGAACAATCACGTATTGTTCGTTTGCCATTAAACCGCGTAGGTTCTTTAAATAAAATCTCCAAAACGTTTTCTGAACTTGAGCAAAAATTCGAGCGTGAGCCATCACCCGAAGAACTAGCTGAAGTTTTGGAAATCTCCACCGGCGAAGTAGTTGACACTCTGAAAATCTCAGGTCGTCACGTATCCATGGATGCGCCTTTCGTACAAGGTGAAGAAAACTCCTTATTAGACGTTTTGGAAAATGATTCAGAAGACAAACCCGATTCTGGTTTGATCAACGATTCATTACGCCGTGAAGTTCAACGCGCGTTGTCCACGTTAACCCAACGTGAGGCTGACGTCGTAACCTTATATTTTGGCTTAAATGGTGAACACGCGATGACCCTAGAGGAAATCGGTGAAAAATTCAACCTAACCCGCGAGCGTGTAAGACAAATTAAAGAGAAAGCCATTCGCCGCCTCCGTCATACATCCCGTAGTAAAGCCCTAAAAACATATCTTGGATAATTTTTAAAAGCCTCTCACGAGGCTTTTTTTTGCTATGGCATACCCAGCTGGACTTGTGGATTTGATCGATAATTTACACCAACAAGGTGTAAATGAAGCAGTTATATGCCCCGGTTCCCGCAATGCGCCGATCATGCTGGCCTTAGTTCGCCACGGTGGTTTTCGTTGCTATTCCATCGCCGATGAACGTTCCGCAGGATTCTTTGGCCTAGGACGTGCATTGAAAACGAAAAAACCGGTTATCATCTGCTGCACCTCAGGTTCAGCCGGACTTAATTTCGCACCTGCCGTAGTCGAAGCTTTCTTCCAGGAAATTCCTTTAATTGTTTTAACGGCCGACCGTCCTGCGGAATGGATTGGCCAATGGGATGGCCAAACAATCTACCAAGAAAATCTATTCGGCAACCATGTGAAACTAGCCGAAAGCTTTCGACCATTTCAGGCAAGCCAATTGGTCGAACAGGCAATGGCATATCCGCAAGGGCCTGTTCATATGAACGTACCCATTGCTGAACCGTTTTATCCCAAACAAGGAGAAGCATTACCTCCAATTCGAGAACCTCAGCCAGTTCACCTACTAAAAACGCCTGATTTTGATACCGATTTTGACGTAAATCCCGATGTTTCACTCATCATCACCGTCGGCCAAAGACCATTCAATCAAACTGAGAATCAACTATTTGCCCAATTAGCGTTAAAAGGAATACCGGTCATTGGTGACGCCACCGCAAATCTGCCAGCTGAATGCCAATGCCACCATGATTTAATTTGGGCAAATGAAGCCATTTTACCCGAGTTAAAACCGAAATTTCACATCCATTTTGGGAAATCATTTGTCAGCAAACGGATTAAACAATTTCTGAGAAACCATAAGCCGTCGACCTCGTGGTTAGTACACCCAAATCCCATCGGAAAGCCAGATCCTTTCCAATGTCTGACACGGGTAGTTCGCGCAGAAACAATCTCGGTTTTAAGTTCATTGTGCCAACAAACCCTGATGGGGGTGTCGACTGTAAACAGTGCCAAAAATAGGGTAGAGGCCATACAAGAGACCTATTTCACAAATGAAACTTGGTCCGAATTAGCCATTTATAACCGATTAATTGGTGTGATTGACGCGCAGGACTCGGAGGTTCACGTGGCAAATTCGCTAGCCATTCGATATATAAACTGGACAGAAAATACATTCACGCAATCAGAGGTATTTTCGAATCGGGGTACTAGTGGAATCGATGGGTGTCTGAGTACGGCGATTGGCGCGAGCCAAAAAACCCATAAATTGGTCATTTCGTTAATAGGCGATGTCGCATTTCAATATGACCGCAATGCGCTTTGGAATTCGTACGTTGGGCCCAATGTCCGCATCCTTATTTTCAATAATGCGGGTGGAGGGATTTTTAGCATATTGGATGGAGCTAAGGACTTGCCTGAGCTTGGGGAATTCATGGTGACTCAACAACCATTTCGGGCAAAAAATACAGCCTCAGATGCTGGAATTGATTATTTTGAGGCAGGTAATTGGGATGAATTGAACCAACAATTACAGCACTTTTTCGAGCCAAGTGAACGCGCTAAAGTCTTAGAAATTTTCACAGATCCTATGGTCAATACGCAAACATTACAGGCGTACATGCACTTATTCAAGCAATGATTTTTGCTGAATGCGTTGCCAGTTCTTTACGTATAATGGATTTTTAGGATCAACGGCTAATGCTTTTTGTACATATTGCTTCGCTAAATCCCAGTGCATCCGCTGAATTTCCACGTAACCCAAATTGTTATAAATCAGGTCTTGGAATTTACCTTGACGCAACGCGCGTTTAAACATCTTTTCCGCTAAATCCAATTGATTCAATTCTTGATAAACAACCCCTTGATTGATCATCGTTTCGACCGATAACGAATCAATCGCTAAAGCCCGGTCATACGAAACCATGGATTCATTCCACATTTCCTTCTGCATTTGAATATTTCCTTGCAAGGTCCAATTCGCCGCAGAATCCGGGAAATTTTTAACCAATTTGGTTGATTCCGTTAAAGCCAAATCGAATTTTTCGAGATTTTGGAGGGATTCGGCCAACTTAAATAGGGCTGGAGCAAATTTGGGATCTTGTTCATATGCTTTTGTAAAATCAGCTAATGCTTCTTCATTCTTTTCCAGTTGGAGATAGACCAACCCCCGATTGTAATACGCATCTGGGAAATTCGCTTGTTTCTCAATGGATTCAGTATACCATTTGATGGATTCGAAGTATTCCTTTTCCTTAAATTTGGCATTTCCGCGCAGAAAAAAATCAGAGGCTTCCTTTTTGGTAGCATCTGACTGGCAAGACACGGCAAAAATTGCAAACATGCATAGAACGAGGTACCTCATAATGGATATAATTTTTATCTTTGTGCCTCAAATTTAATTAAATAAGATGGCATACGCAGAAATGTTGACCGATAAAGGGTTAATGAAAATTGAATTTTATACAGAAGACACACCGATTCACGTGAAAAACTTCATCGATTTAGCGGAGAAAGGTTTTTACGACGGCGTAATTTTTCACCGAGTAATTGCTGATTTCGTGATTCAAGGAGGAGACCCAACAGGCACGGGAGCGGGTGGCCCAGGCTATTCTATCCCATGTGAATTAACGGGAAATAATCAGTTTCATGACCGTGGCGTACTTTCAATGGCACATCGTGGACCCAATACAGGAGGTTCTCAGTTTTTCATTTGCCACTCACGTAACAATACCGCACACTTAGATCGCAAACATACATGTTTCGGTAAAGTAGTGGAAGGTTTAGATGTAATCGATCAAATCCGCGAAGGCGATGTGATTCAAAGCGTTAAAATCATTCACGACTAATGCATTTTATCAAGGAAATACCGAATGACTCCATGCGCATTTCGCTTTTCGAATGGAATTCAAAGTACATTTTGAAATTTGAAACACCGCATTTGGAACAGAGTTATAAATACTCGGTCATGGACTTTTCCTCCCAAAAAGAAATAG
>CANHKE010000226.1 GCA_947461155.1 Cytophagaceae bacterium
AAAGAATTTGCGGATGCCTTATCCGCCCTACGGGGTTATGCGCAAAGCGATTTAAAATCATCCATCATCTTTTCCGCAGGCTATAATCCCATGCTCTATGGTTATTTGGAAAGTTTCCCAGATTTCTACCCGAATGCGCATGGCTTGATTAAAAAACAAGTTATCCTCAAAGTTAGCGACTACCGCAGCGCGGTGACACAAGGGAAAATTTTGGCCAAAAAAGGGGTTTGGGTGTCCGAATTCCGCATTGAATCCGGTTTAAATTGCGGTGGACACGCCTTTGCCACCGATGGGCTTTTGCTCGGTCCCATTTTGGAAGAATTTAAAATGAACCGCGTCGCGTTGCAATTTGAGCTGTTCGAAATCTGCCAAAAAGCCCTCAGCGAACGCGCCATCCCCGCATTTTTGCACATGCCCGATCTACGCGTTACCGTGCAAGGGGGCATCGGAACCAGCGATGAAAACGAATTTCTACTGGAACATTATGCTACCCAAAGTACCGGCTGGGGAAGTCCATTTTTATTGGTTCCCGAAGCGACCAACGTAGACGAAGAAACACTTCATGCACTGGCGACCGCGGAGCCAAGTGATTATTATTTGAGCCACGCTTCGCCACTGGGGATCCCGTTCAACAACTTCCGGAAGAGTAGCTCGGAGAAACAACGCTTGGAACGAATCGCGAAAGGCCGACCCGGCAGTCCATGTAATTTGGAATACTTGGCCACCAATACGGAATTTACGGATAAGCCGATTTGCACGGCGTCGCGTAAATACCAACATCTTAAATTGAAGCAGATCGACGGCATGGGTTTAACGCCTGAAGCGCATCAAAAAGAAGTGGATGCCATTACCGAAAAAGTATGTTTATGTACGGGATTGGGAACTTCCGCCTTGCAACTCCATGACGTCAAACCCAAACATCATTTGCATTCCATCGCGATATGCCCCGGACCGAATTTGGCCTATTTTAGCGGCACGTATTCCCTGAAGGAAATGGTTGACCACATTTATGGCCGGATCAATATCCTAAACACACTAGACCGGCCAAATTTATTCGTCAAAGAACTGAGTTTGTATGTGGATTACTTGAAAGCAGAGCTGGATAAAAGTTTGACGCACATAAATGCGAAACAGGAAAGGTATTTGAAGACATTCCAACAAAATTTATTGGCGGGTATCGCGTATTACCAACAAATCAAAGATGCGAAAATGGGTAATATGCGGGACGAGTTGCGTATTTGGGAGGAAAAAGTAGCCCAACTAATCATCCCGCAGGCAAGCGTATAAATTTCTTTGATTGGGTTGTCCAAGCTAAAGCATTCCTCTGTACTTTTACGGTGCTTTTGGGCCACCGCTTTATGAAGATACGTGTCACCTTGTTGTTTTTGATCCTCTCCTGGCATGCCTGGGGGCAAAAAATCATTCGGGGACCTTATTTACAGATGGCTGGCCCTTCGTCGATGACCGTTCGGTTTCGCACAGACGGCGCGGTGAATGCGGAAGTAGGCATTAGTGTAGATGCCAAAACCTTTACACGGACGAAAAAAACAGGTGCTCCTAGCACGGAACATGCCATTTTACTCGATTCATTAAGTCCCTCTAAAACGTATTATTACCGAATTAAGTCGGGGACAAACACTGTGGGCGATTCTACCTATTTCTTTAAAACGGCCCCGGCGGTAGGTTCAACGGAGAAATTCCGCTTTTGGTCCTTGGGCGATATGTATCCGGGAACGACGCAAAATCGGGTTTATGAAGCCTATCAAAAATACAACGGAGCTACCTACACGAATTTCTTGTTGACCGTGGGCGACAACACCTACAACGGCGGATCGGATGGAGGATTTCAAAGCAACTTTTTTGATGTGTATCAACCAGGGACGTTCTTGCGCCAAAGTGCTATATTTATGGGCATTGGCAATCATGATTATGATGGATATGCGCAGGTGCAGGATAATGCAGACATGGGATATTTTCAGATTTTCAATATGCCTACGAAAGGAGAATTGGGTGGTGTGCCGTCAGGGTCTGAGGCTTATTATGCCTATGATTATGCCAATGTGCACTTCGTAAGTCTTGATTCATATGCCCGCGGGCGGGACGGCAAGCTACTAACCGATGCCGGATCAGAACAAATGGCCTGGCTGATTCAAGACCTGCAAAGCACGAAGCAAAAGTGGAAAATCGTCTATTTTCATCATTCGCCGTACACCAAAGGCACCTACGATTCGGATGTGTGGGAAAACTTGAAACAACCACGATTGGTGCTGACGCCAGTTTTGGAAAAGTATGGCGTGGATTTGGTACTCTCGGGACACAGCCATGTGTATGAGCGCTCGAAACCGATGAAAGGATTTACCGGTTTGGCGGCAGAGTTTAATCCGGCGGTTAACTGGACGCAAACCAGCTCAGGGAAATATAATTTGACTGCAAACTCTTGTGCCTACATGTATTCGAGCGGACAGGCCTCATCAAATGGCGTGGTTTATGTCGTGAATGGGGTGGGTGGTGCGACTGGCGCGATGCGGGAAAGTGCGCCGCATCCGGCGATGGAGACGAGCCAACCGGGCATTGGGGGATCGATGATTTTTGAGATCGAGGGCGGCAGATTAGATGCCAAATTCCTGACGGAGAACGGCGATATCGCGGATCAATTCACCATTTTTAAAGATTTGAATTTGGCTGATCCGGCGGCAGTCACCGTGAATTACCAAGAATTAGTCAGTCTAACGGCTCCTTGGAAAGGGGAATATGTTTGGAATACAGGGGATAAAACGCGGGGCATTCAGAAGAACCCGATTGAGACTCAAAAATTCACGGTTAAAGATCCACAGAATTGTCTACAAACGAATTATCAAGTAAATGTGTTAGCGCCGCTGGGAATCAACGAAATGCCAGATGACGCCTTTGAGCACATGAAAATATATGATTTCACCGGCCGATTGCTGCGTGAAATTCAAACCCCGGGTAAATTAAGCCAAGTTAATTTCAGCGAATTGCCCACCGGACGCTACATACTTCATCTTCAAATAAACGGTCATGACCAAATCATTAAGTTGGCTCGCTAGTTTTCTCCTTTTCTCCCTTCCGCTATTCGCCCAAGATACGACTCAGCGTTCTGTTCCCGGGCGGACAAACGCACCGAATCAGCTCTCGAAACCCTATGTGATTTTAATTTCCGCGGATGGGTTTCGGTCCGATTTTGCGGATAAATATGAGGCGGAGTATTTGAAGTCTAAGCGGCCTTTAGGGGTTTCGGCGCCATCAATGATCCCATCGTATCCTACATTGACCTTCCCGAATCATTATACGCTTGTGACTGGATTGTATCCTGCGCACCATGGTTTGGTGAATAACCGATTTTTTGACCCGGCGACGAAGAAAGAATACAGTATGGGAAATAAAAAAATGGTCGCTGAGGGGAAATGGTATGGGGGTACGCCGCTTTGGGTATTAGCCGAAAAACAGGGCATGCTTTCCGCAAGCAATTTCTGGGTAGCCTCCGAAGCCGATATTCAAGGCGTTCGCCCAAGCTATTATTATGTATATAATGAGGTCACGCCAATTGCGCAACGAATCCAGTCGGTGAAGGACTGGCTTAGCCTACCCGCCGACAAGCGTCCGCATTTTATCACCTTTTATTTACCAGAAGTGGACCACGATGCGCATGAATTTGGCCCGGAAGATTCGCGGGTGAAGCAATCCGTGCAATTTGTAGATAACGCTGTCAGGGATTTGCAAGCGGCCT
>CANHKE010000227.1 GCA_947461155.1 Cytophagaceae bacterium
AACCTGAAGCCACCGACCAGGTGCCATGATCTCGAAGCGCGAAAGCATGGCCTTTGATAGCCCAGGTATTCGCCTTTTCGACGGGAGCTCCGTCGACTTGAAACACGCATGCACGGGGAGCCGAATCACTAGATAGCTTACTGGGTATTAACACTTGACCGTAGCGAAAAACACTGAGGGTGATCACCCAAAGTCCAATCACCAAATCTCGCTGGAAAATACATAAACCTAATCCGCCCCCAGCCAGGATGGGCCACAAAAATACCGGGCAATAAGCAGCCAAGAGTATTCCGAATACCCAAAAAATCAATATACGTACGTACGGAAAAGGACTGAAAAAGGAATACACAAATTTAGGCGAAGAGGCCTAAAGGTAGAATTTTTTGATAGCGATCTGTTCCTCGACTTCATCAGGAACTAGATATTTGATGGATTGACCTTTTTGGATACAGGCACGAATGTAGGTCGCCGATATCTGCAAAATAGGCGCCTCGATGCGTTTAACATGCTTATGATTCCACAAATCGCTCGTTGGCTCCTCTCCCCGCGGATATACGAAAAGGCCATAATAATCAAGTATTTGGTGGTAGTTTTTCCAACTCGTAAACTGTTCTAGGTTGTCGCCTCCTAAGATTAACGAAAATGAATACGTAGGATGCCGCTCGGACAGATGCGCTAGCGTATCGATCGTATATGAGGGTTTACTGAGGTGAAATTCGATATCGCAACTCTTGAAATTAAAATTAGAAGCGATCGCCCGCTCGACCATATCAAGTCGGTCGAATTCATGCAAGAGCGACTTACTTTTTTTATGCGGATTTTGCGGCGATACGACAAACCAGATTTGATCCATATCCGACTGATTCAAAACCGCCTGTGCAATCATCAAATGACCATGATGAATGGGGTTAAATGAACCGAAAAATAGACCAATTTTCATATTAGTGCGTCAGTTCGTCAAAGAGATGTTGGGCTTCTTTGACCGCATCTTCGAGCTGATCATTAAGTAGAACCACATCGAATTTATCCTGAAATGCCCATTCGAACTTCATCTTAAAAATACGCTTGGATAAGGATTCTTCCGTTTCGGTTCCACGCGAACGAAGTCGCTCCTCCAGCACCTCTAGTGAAGGCACTTTCACAAAGACTGCCAAAGCGCGCTCTTGGTAATAATTTTTTAAAGCTAGACCGCCTTTAACATCTACATCAAAAATAACATGTTTTCCGGAAGCCCAAATGCGTTCAATTTCTGATTTCAGCGTACCGTAATAAGCACCAGGATACACCTCTTCCCATTCAACAAACGCGTCTTCATTAATTTTTTGGCGGAACTCATCGGGCGTTAGAAAATAATAATCTTGTCCGTCCGTTTCGGCTCTCCCGCGCTTATCGCGTGTGCAGGCAGATATGGAAAATCCAAGGTTGGGATTATTCGCTAGTAATTGTTTGACGATTGTTGTTTTCCCTGAACCCGATGGCGCAGAGAATATGATTAATTTACCTTCCAAGGTGTTTGGCTTTGATTTAAGCTAACAAAATAAGGGAATTAAGATGGAAATAAGGATTAAAACCAAAAAAAGTTTTGCCTTAATCCGCACAAATAGATCGGTCGGGCAGGAAACCGTACAATTGCTTTTGATGGCTTTTTTCAAGGATACCTCGAGCGCATATCCTTCTTGACAAGGGATACATTGATCTTTATTGGCCAAAAAATGTGCCTCCTCTTCTGCCGTTGCTTCTTTATCCAAAATCCGTTGGATTAATTGAAGGCATTCTTTCTGATGTGTACAATTTGTTTTCATACTTAATGACTTGCTTGTGGCAACCCTAACGTAACAATCGACCGGGTAAATTTAGTTCATTTCATTTATGACAAAGTGTCAGACAAATCCTTTCGCCTTTGCATATTTAGCCAAAGAGACTTTCAAAAGTGCACGTGCCCGGTGAAGTCGCGAACGCACCGTACCAATGGGAATATGTAAAATCCGCGCCATTTCTTCGTAGCTGAATTCCTCTAGGTCACAAAGAATGATGATCATTCGAAAGTCGACAGGCAGGGATTGGATGGCCGCGGTGATTTCGTCGCCCAACATATCATTCACGGTCTCTGCATGTAAATCAGCTTGAAAAGCTGGCTCAGCGTCCTCGTCCCCAGAAATGGATTGTTCGACCCATTCAAATTCCACTTTGGACGGACCTCGGGACTTTTTACGGTAATCATTAATGAAATTATTTTTTAGAATCCGGAATAACCAGGCTTTCGCGTAGGTTCCGGGTTCAAAGGAATGTATGAAGCGATAGGCCTTCATGCACGTATCCTGCACTAAATCCTGGGCCTCATCTTCGTCATTGGTTAATTTTAATGCGAAATTATACATCGCATCCATGTGCGGGAAAAACTCCTGCTGAAAAATGGCATGCGCCATTTCGGGTGAAATTTTAGAATCGACTACTGGAATATCCATATGCTGCGCATTTAGGCAAATTTTGCGTATGCCCCATGTTGCAATTACATAGCCAAAAAATTATTCGGTGATTTTCTGCCAAAAAGACCTATTGGCCGCGATTAAAAAACTCTAACAAACCAAAAACGATTAGTCCAAAAATCGCCGAACTAACAGCACGCAACATACTTAATCCGACAAGCGCTAAATCGCTCGCCTCAAACAAGAACAAGATGACATGATGCGAGATTAGCATCAACCCGACATACGAGAAAAACCAAAGCCACTTCATTTCAGATAAAGAGATTTCCGAACGCTCATCATACCCGTTGGCAGGAGTCAAAATACGAAAAAACGTAGGACGTAATAACGCAAGCAGGACCGTTCCAAACGCATGCAATCCATGAGTATTGTAAAAGACATCAATAATCCAGCCCGTAATAAATGCCACAAGAAGTAACAATGGCGTCGCGACACGCATCGGAGCTTTAACGATGACCCAGACATAAATAAAACAAAATGCCACATTAGCCAATGCAACATCGCGTAAAAATAGCACTTGCAAAGCCATCGCTACCACCGCTCCCAAAAACCACTTAAGTGATAAACTTGGATTCATGCTATTCCGATTTAGGTTTATTTTGCTCCAATTTGGCTTGTTGGTACGCCAATCGATTCTTAATCACATACACATACTGCAACGTAGAAAACTTCGTAAGCAACATCACTTTGATATCATGAAAGGTGTCATCTTTCTCTTTTCCTACTTTGGCTACGATACCAATTGGGACATTGGGCGGGAAAACGGCATTGTAATCCGAAGTCACAACGGTATCTCCTTTCGTTACTTTTTTGTATTTGGATACATCCATCAGCTCCCCTACTTCGGCTTGATAGCCAGACCACTTCATATAGCCTAATTCCCCCGAAGATTTCAACTTGGCGGATACGGTATTACTGGTGTGCAACACGGATACAATCAGGGATAAATTTTGCGTGCTCGACATGACCTTGCCCACGATACCTGTGGCGGAAATCACAGCCATTCCTGGCTTAATTCCATCGGCGAGGCCTTTGTCTATCGTTAAATAGTTTTGCGTTAATTGGGTTGTTTGATCAATGACTTTACAAGCAACGGCCTGGTAGCGGTTTAGCATCGCCGCGCTAGCGAAATATGGAATCTTGCCGCTAGGCTGCTGTTGGTTACGAATTTGCAATAATTGTGTATGCAAACGGGCGTTTTCAGCGGCCAATTCAGCATTCACAATACGGAGTTGGTGATATTTTTTTACT
>CANHKE010000228.1 GCA_947461155.1 Cytophagaceae bacterium
AACAAATTGAAAGCATCCATAGGGCCATAATTTTTTTATGCATGATTGGCATGAATTAATTTTCTAACGTTTTCTTTTAGTTCGATATAGCCCTGTGTTCCGCCAATCATTTTGGCGATTTCATCTACGCGGTCTTCGCCTGTCAATTCGCGTAGACTTGAAACCGTTTTTTCGCCGGCATGATTTTTATAGACATACCAGTGATGTGCTCCAGCAGCCGCGATTTGCGGAAGGTGAGTGATGGCGATGATTTGGTGTGATTTACTCATTTGAGCCAGCATTTGTCCGATTTTGATCGCAATTTCACCGGACACCCCCGTATCGATTTCATCTAATATCAAGGTAGGCAGCGCGCGTTTTTCGGCTAATAAATGTTTGATCGACAACATGAGTCGGCTCATTTCACCCCCAGAGGCAATTTGTCGAAACGGTTTCGGCGCCAAGCCTTTGTTGGCCGAAAACAGTAATTGAATTTTATCTATACCAGTCAATTGCATGTCTTGTTCGCGCAGGTCCCATTCTAATGTCGCGTTTGGAATTCCGAGCGCTTTCAGTGATTCTTGTAACTTCTGCGTGATTGGGGTATATACTAGCTTGCGACTTGCTTGTAGACCTTGTGCGAGCTCTTCCGCACTTTTCATGCTGGATTTGACGGATTTTTCTGCTTGCGCCAAAGCATCATCTAAATTTGCATGACCGGAGATTTGCTCATCGAACGCATCGCGGAGTTGAATTAAATCGGCGATATCGCGCACCTGATATTTTTGCAACAAGCGATTGAGCAGGTCAAGTCGTTGCTGCATTAATAAGAGTTCGTTAGGATCTAATTGAAATTGCTCCGCTTCCCGTTCTATTTCACTAGCCAAATCTTTTGTTTCCAGCCAAATGGATTCCAATCTCGTTTTCCAGCTGGCATAATCGTCACCAAATTTGCTTAACGCATTCGCCTGCTGCATGGCTGCGCGCATTTGTTCGATGGTTGAAATTTCCGACACGCTCATGTGGTTTGCCAGTTGGACAAGCCTTTCATGAATTTGTTCGGCGTTTTGGCCTTTTTCTACTTGGGCGCGTAATTGTTCGTACTCAAGTAATGTGAGGTTGGCGTCGCTTAATTCTTGGAATTGAAATTGCAAAAAGTCCAAACCTTGGGTTCCCTCAGCTGCTTTTTTCTGCAGATTTTGCAGATTTTTGAGCGCTTGGGTATATGTACGGTAGGCGGTTTGGTAGGCCGATTTTACGACTTGATTTTGTGCGAAGCTGTCGACCAGCTCAAGGGTGAAGTCGGCATTCGCCAGCCACCACGTGTCTTGTTGGGAATGAATGTCAACGAGCTCTTGACCGATTTTTTTCAACGAATCCAAATTAACCGGGCTGTCGTTGACGAAGGTTCGAGATTTTCCTTGTGGATTTATTTCGCGACGAATGAGGCATGGTTCTTCGAAGTCGATGCCTTCTTCCTCAAAAATTTGTTGGATATGCGGATAAGGCGCAACCGAAAAAGTGCCTTCGATGATGCATTTTTTATCTGGATTATACAGGGATTTACCGTCGGAACGGGCACCCATCAGTAAGGAGATTGCTCCGAGTAATATGGATTTCCCGGCTCCGGTTTCGCCAGTGATCACACTCAGTCCATCTGATAGGCTCAAATCGATTGAGTCTATGAGGGCATAATTTTGAATGTGCAGGTGTTTAAGCATGAAATTGAATCCGAATTCGAATTTACACAAAAAAATCTGTTCGAATTTTTATTTCCAAGGTTAAAAGGTTTTTGATGAATTTTATCAATAATTTGTACCTTTGGAAAAATTTTTCGCCTACGTTTATTTAACCCCTACGAAATGAGTGTTTTAGTTAACAAGAATTCGAAAATTATTGTACAAGGATTTACCGGAACAGAAGGTACCTTTCATGCAGAGCAAATGATTGCATATGGTACGCAAGTTGTTGGAGGGGTTACCCCAGGAAAAGGTGGTGGTACGCACTTAGATAAGCCTATTTTTAATACCGTTGCTGACGCTGTTTCAAATACAGGAGCAGATACATCAATCATTTTTGTGCCACCGGCATTTGCTGCAGATGCCATTATGGAAGCGGCTGATGCGGGCATCAAGGTTATTATTTGTATTACGGAAGGAATTCCAACGAAAGATATGATCGTTGCGAAGGAATATATTCAAAATTATGATTGCCGTTTGATTGGGCCAAATTGCCCGGGTGTTATGACGGCTGAAGAATGTAAAGTAGGTATTATGCCAGGCTTTATTTTCCAAAAAGGTCGTGTAGGTATTGTTTCTAAATCGGGAACATTAACGTATGAGGCGGTTGATCAATTAACGAAAGCTGGCTTAGGCCAAACAACGGCAATCGGTATCGGTGGAGATCCAATCATTGGAACGACAACGAAAGAGGCGGTTGAATTATTAATGAATGACCCAGAAACAGAAGGTATTGTAATGATTGGTGAGATCGGCGGAGGCATGGAAGCTGAAGCGGCTCGCTGGATCAAAGCAGATGGAAACCGTAAGCCGGTTGTTGGCTTTATTGCTGGCCAAACAGCACCGAAAGGTCGTCGTATGGGTCACGCGGGAGCGATCATTGGCGGTGCAGATGATACAGCGGAAGCGAAAATGAAGATTATGGAAGAATGCGGTATTCACGTTGTTTTTTCTCCTGCTGATATTGGCGAGACAATGATTAAGGCATTAGCTGGAAAATAATAAATCGAAAAGGATGTTTCCTTTAACTCAAAAATCTGCTTATCTGAACTTTAATAGACAGGTGAGCAGATTTTTTTTATGTGTATTCTTTTGTTTGGCATTTCATGTGGGAAATGGGCAATGGAAAGAAACGCACACGTTTGACAAGGAATGGCTGGTTTATCAGCCAGCGGTCAACGGATTTTTGCCTTACATTGCCTCGAAGCATTTTAGTTATAAGTCGAAATCCATCGCGCTCAATCCGGCTGATTATCCCCAAGGATTTTTGCGCATAAAATCAGATGCGGATTATCACTTGTTCATACAAGGCGCCTTTCAGCGGTTTTTGCCAAAAGGATTGTTGGTTCGAATGTCCTTAGACAGTTTGCAAAAAAAATATCCTGGGGAGAATCAATTGGTATTAACTGTTTACAACAATGACCTAAAAGGATTGCCTCAAACATTTAGTGTTGAACGTAAAATGCAAGTGAGTACCGTGGCAATGGCTGATTTTTTGTCGATCAAGCTTCGCGGGGCATTTATATTTTATCAGTTTTTTGGGTTCTCATTTGTTGTCTTACTCCTATTTATCGGTACACTCTTTGCTGCTTTTCCGCGGTATTTTAATACGTATTATCGATTTTCAGATTGGATTCATTGGGAAGTCAAAGAAGATGCGGTTTTAAAAAGCCCATTTGCCTTCCCTAATCTCTTGGTTATTTTGACGCTTAGTTCGCTAACAGCCTTTTTGTCCTTTTACAATCGTTTGATGCATCCAAGTAGTGATGACTTATTTGAATCTTGGGAAAGTTTTCAAACGATTGGAGCTTCTTTGGGTTTTTTAGTGACCAAGATTTTTGTCGGTTTCCTTTTGTTTATTTCGCGTTATTTTATGTTTAAGTTGTTCACCAACTTGTTTCGATTGTCTCAGGTGGCTGAAGCGCATTATTTCAAATCCTTGCAAACGAATTTTCAGTTTTTTACGGTATTATTTTTAGGTATTAGTTTGTATTCGCTGTATTCAGGTCCTTTG
>CANHKE010000229.1 GCA_947461155.1 Cytophagaceae bacterium
AGCTGTTTGAAAAACTCTAGGTTATCAAAAAAGTCTTGTTCCTCTGTAATTTTTCCATCGACGATGGTGGCAATCGTGCAACCGATTACGTCAACGGTCTTCCCTGTAGCTGGAATACCAAAGAACGGCCCTGTATGCTTTCCTTTAAATTGCCAGTATTTCACAAGCTTATTGCCCGTTGCAAACGATTCTTTGACGATGAATTTGCGATCTGAAAAACCAGTAATATAATTTTCATAATAGGCTTTGGCGGCTGCTTTTCCCTTCGTTTCAGGAACGGTGTGCAGAACAACATTTTCAGCATAAGCTGTATCTAAAATGTTACTTCTTCCTTCATTAATGACAACATCCCAAACATGACCATAATTGACCACATTTTCCGCTGCGATTTTTTCATTTTGTTCGCTTTTAGATGTACATCCAAAAATCAAACCACTCATCAAAATGAGTAAACATATTTTTTTCATTTGCTTAGAATTAGTGTTAATCAAAACTACATCTTTACGATTGACGCTTTGCCAAAAACAATTTTGAATTTGTTCCCATTCGAACAAAAAGGAACAAATGAAATCCATTTGTCGATGAATGATTAAGTCAAAATTTCTTGCTTGCATCATCTAAAAATAACAACCAAAAAAAACATGAAAAAATTAGTACTCTTGAGCGCATTCGTTGCGTCCGCATTTATGGTAAATGCACAAAAAGCCGGGAACGTTTTCGTCGGTGATAACCAAGGAAAACCTTTTCAATTAGGATCAGACAAAAACATGAAAACTATTTTGGAAGCTATTAAAGCTTACAATGCTGTGAATCACGATGCAGAAATCGCACTTTGGTCTGAGGAATTGATTAAAAAAAGTGGAGAAGGACATAAAAAAAGCATGGAAACGTTGACATCCGTGACCAACAAACCAATGGCTATTTTACCCGTCAAAGTTCAAGGTTCAAGTGATGAGATTGTCTTGGTTCAATCAACGGAGGAACGCAGTTTCAAAAATGGTTCTAAGCAAAATTTAAATTTATTTGAGCTGTTTTATATTGACAAAGCTGGCAAAATTTCAAACATGCAACAGTATGTTAATATTCCAGCAACGAATGAATTCGGAAAAACATCAGGTGGAAAATACATCTCAAGCAAGCCGGGTTCTGAAGCGAATGGTAGTTCTTTACAGTTCTCAAACCGTGGTGAAGTCGCTGCGATCGAAAATTTAGCGAAGGCATGGAACGCTATGGATGTGAAGGCTTTTGCTGACATTATTGCAGATGAAGTAAGCATTGAAGCATATGATGGGACTAAATCTAAATTAACAAATGCAATGCTTCCTGCGGAGTTCGCTCAATACAAATCATTGGATTGGAAACCTGGCTTAATTCTTCCTTTTAAATTAACAAATACGGACCCTGCGTCTGGCATTCTAGTATACTCGTCTGAGAAGCGTGTCTTGAAAGACGGTACTGTTTGGGATAAAGATCTAGTGGAATTATTTGGCTTCAACTTAGCAGGCAAAATTAATTCGATTACCCAATTCGCTAGAGAAAAAACAAAAAAATAAATTGATTTTGTCCGTGTGCATATCGCACACGGACAACTATTAAACCTCAAATAATCATGAAAAAACTTACCTTATTATTCCTTGCAATTTTTGCAATCACGGCGAGCACATTCGCACAAAACAAACCTATTTACATCAACATCGCATTTCACAAGTTAAAGCCAGGCCACACGATTGATGAGGCAATGGCTATTGAAAAGCGCTGGAAAATTGTTCACCAGAAACGAAAATCATTAGGGTTAATTACGGGCTGGGCCGTATATCCTATCTTGAATCAATACAAATCTGAGTCAGTAGATTATGATTATGTATCCATGAACGCATCGGAAGATTTGAATAAGATAACCCAATATCCTGCAGATATGGGAGCGTCATTAATCAAAGAAGACCCAAGTTTATTCACTTTAGTAGACGACACCGAAAAAGTTCAATTTGTTTCACGCAATATAATCACGAAGGCTTTGGAATACACAGGTAGCTCCAATGATATGAATTCTGTGGTATTGATGGAAACGATGAAAACATCAACGGCTAACTATTTTGCCTATGTTGATTTCGAAAAGCAAGTAAAGTCAATTCACATGGATCGTATTAAAGCTGGAAATATTCAAGAATGGGCATTTTGGCAACATTTGGCACCTATGTCGGACGATGGAAAAGGCCAATTTACAGCCGTTACTTTCTATAAAGATTTGGCTAAGCTAGATGAAGATTCGACCGAATCTTACGTCAATGGCGCCAAAAAATACATGAATTTGACACCTGATCAGTACTTGAAAAAAGCTGATTCTTTGCGCAAAATTAACCAAGCTGTTCTACTTAAATACGCCGTTGGCACATTCAATTAATCAAAAAGGCCGGCTAAACTAGTCGGCCTTTTTTTCACCCATTTAATCCCCTTATCATGAAAAAATTAGTATTAATCGCCTTACTCGCAGGTGGAGTAATGTCTTGCACAAAGCAAGAAAGCAAATTGCCAGAAGGAAGCATTGGATATCTGAAAGCTAAATCGGCGAACATCGATTTAACCATCAAATCGATGACGACGATAGGCGAAGGTGATTCAGCAGCTTACCGTGCTACTTATGCTGAAGATGCAGTATTTTATGACAATACAGATACATTGACATTAGACCAAAATGTATCCATATTTTCAAACATGAAAGCGAAAGGAGCCACGATGAAATTGGACAAAATCGTTGATATCAAAGAAATGATTTATCCCGTCCAAGGTAAAGACACGCTTCACTATGTCTCAGCTTATGCTTGGTTCACATTGACTCGTGGAGATAAGTCTACCAAGGTGATTATTAACTCTGTCGATAAAATCGAAAATGGCAAACAAGTAAAAGAATGGTTGCGTTATGATACGAAAAACATCAACGAGATCTTGAAATAAAATGCCTTTTTGAAACCTTGTGCATTACATTCGGAAGCCCCTGTCTACTACAGGGGCTTTTTTATTATTTAAAATAATTCTAAATAAGCTTGCTTATACCAAAATGGCGTTATAGTTTTGAGCTCTATTTAAAATTAGTCTAAATAAGATGTATAGATTTTGCCTTCGTATTTCAATCCTTTTATCGAGTATTTATTCCCCTATTTTTGGCCAACAAGCTGAATTAGTAGATAGTTTAAAAATTACCCAATTAGGAGAAGTGACTATCATGGGCACAAGTCCAACGAAAGTGGTAGGATCCGGGGCTTGGGTAAATTTCGCTAAGCTTCAAAAATTAAATCAGCCCGACATAAATAAAGTCATTCAAACAATTCCAGGCATCAATGTACGCGATGAAGAAGGATTTGGATTGCGTCCCAATATCGGATTGCGGGGAACCCCCGTGAATCGTAGTGCGAAAATTACCCTAATGGAAGACGGTATATTGATGGCGCCTGCCCCCTATTCGGACCCCTCCGCTTATTATTTTCCAACCTTCGCCCGTATGGAACAGGTAGAAGTTTTGAAAGGGAGTAGCCAAGTTAAATATGGCCCCTACACCATCGGAGGCGCCATTAATTTGATATCTACTTCAATTCCGGATGCATTCAAGGGATTTGCACAATTGACGTATGGAAGTTTTGGGACAAACCAACAACGCATTTGGGTGGGTGATAGCCAAAAAAACTTCGATTATGTATTCGAAGC
>CANHKE010000230.1 GCA_947461155.1 Cytophagaceae bacterium
CTACTAACGTCCAAAGTCCAGCGTCTGACGTCTAATTGTTTAATCCATTAACGCCCTCCCCTTCGTTTCCGGCAAATAAATAACCCCAATAATCACGGTTAAAGCCGCCAATCCGATCGGGTAAAAAATCCCCGCAAAATTGGAATGTGTCACGGCGCCAAGCCAAGTGGCCACGAACGGTGCACATCCGCCGAACACCCCATTCGCGAAGTGGTACGGAATGGACAGGGAGGTATAGCGAATTTTGGTTGGAAATAATTCCACTAAGAATGCGGCGATTGGGCCATAGGCCATGGCCGCAAAGGTGACTAAACAGGTGCAAATAAAGGCCAATTGGACTTTACCTGTCCAGGTCAAGAAATACGCATCACCCACAAGGGTTCCTTCTTGGTCCACGATGTCCGACATCCATGCGAAAAGTGGATAGTAGAAAATGGCGGCGAGCGCCATACCCCCCAGCATCACTTTTTTCCGACCAATGCGATCCGATAAACTACCGAAATACACGAATAACGGCGTTCCCACCACAAGCGATGCCGCAATGATCAAGTTGGTGGTTGTAAAGTCAACCTTCAAAATTTTATTGATAAAAATCTGCGCATAGAATTGTCCCGTGTGCCAAACCACCCCTTGGCCCACAATCGCACCGAACATGGCCACTAACATCAGTCGGCGATTCGCCTTGCTCGCAAACGCTTCCTTCAAGGGATTTTCCGATAATCGACCCTCTGCTTTTAATTTCGAAAACAGGGGAGATTCGTGCATGTTCCGACGAATGAAATAGGATACGATGACCAGAATTCCGGATAGGGCAAAAGGCACGCGCCAGCCCCAATCGCGAAATACCGCATCCCCCATGATGTTTTGCGAAACCAAAATCACAATGATGGACACGAAAAATCCAAGGGTCGCCGTTGTCTGAATGTACGCTGTATATTTTCCGCGCTCGGCATCTGGGGCATATTCCGCCACATAGGTAGCCGCTCCGCCATATTCGCCACCCAAAGCCAAACCTTGAATGATGCGCAAAAACAGTAATATCGCCGGCGCCACAAGACCGATTTCCGAGTAGGAAGGGATGAATGCAATCGCAAATGTGGAGCCACCCATGAGTAGCAGCGTTAATAAAAAGGTGTATTTCCGACCGATGCGATCTCCGAGCCGACCGAAGATTACCCCGCCAAATGGCCTCGCCACAAAGCCCGCTCCGAAAGCAGCTAGGGTAGAGATAAACGCCGCGGTGGGGTCTTCTTTGGGAAAAAAGGATAAGGAGATGATGGCCGATAAACTGCCAAAAATGTAGAAATCATACCACTCAATCACCGTCCCAACGGACGAGGCGATAATTACTTGCCAAAGCTTTTTAACGGGTATTTTATTATTATCAAAAATAGGCGCACTTTCTTGCATAAACGAAAATTTAAGTGGGACGTCGGCAGGGTGTCTAACCGCTCGTCGCGACACAAAAAACAAAAAAATCTCGTGAAAATCCTATTCCAAAACGGATAAACCTATTCAGAAATTTGATAATTTGCTTAATCTAAACCGTTACTACCTATGAAAATAATGACACTTTGCCTTTGCGCGCTACTAAGCTTACCTGTTTTGGCGCAATACGCCCCATCCGAAGCGAATGTGAAAGAACGCCAAGCTTTCCAAGATCGGAAATACGGCATGTTCATCCACTGGGGACTTTCCAGCATGCTCGGCGATGGCGAGTGGGTCATGAACAATAAAGGAATTTCCAAAAATGATTACGGGCGTTTGATGCCCGCTTTCGACCCAAGTAAATTCAATGCAGATGCCTGGGTTAGCATCGCCAAAAATGCCGGGATGAAATACATTATTTTTATCACCCGCCACCACGATAGCTTCTCCAACTGGGATACAAAACAATCCGAATGGAAAATAACAAACACCCCTTTTAAGCGCGATGCGCTCAAAGAACTCGCCGAAGCCTGCAAAAAACAAGACATGAAATTAGGCTTGTACTATTCGACACTCGACTGGTACCGCGACGATTATCCGTTTGAAACCGGTCGGACCGGCCAAAAAAGCGGCCGCAAAGGCAAAGGAGATTACGCATCGTACCTCAAATTCATGAAAGCGCAGTTGACGGAGTTACTGACCAACTACGGTGAAATTCATAACATATGGTTTGATGGCCATTGGGATCAAACAAATTCAGAAGGGAATGCGGATCGTAAGTCGCGCATCGACTGGAAATACGATGAGATTTACAGCCTGATTCATCAGTTGCAACCGGCATGTATGATTGGCAATAACCACCATTTGGACCCCATTCCGGGGGAAGATTTTCAAATGTTTGAGCGCGATTTGCCAGGCGAAAACCACTCCGGCTTGAGTTTCCAAGAAGCTTCCAAACTTCCATTGGAAACCTGCGAAACCATTAATGGCGCGTGGGGGTACAACATCACCGACCGGAAATTCAAAACGCCAAAACAAATCATTCACCTATTAGTAGGTGCCGCAGGTCGTAATGCAAATCTATTGTTGAATGTAGGTCCGATGCCAACTGGCGAAATCCAACCCGAGTTTACGGACTCATTGGCCGTAGCCGGTCGCTGGCTCAAAGGCCATGGCGAATCGGTTTACGGAACACGTGGCGGACCGCTAGCACCACAAGTTTGGGGGGTAACGACGCAGACAGACACGCATGTGTATGTGCACTTATTGAAACGCCCAAATGAGGAAACGATTTATATACCAGGCACTTACAAGAAAGGGCCGGTTGGGATGTTAGGCGAAACGCAAACATTGAACGGAACCGTAGAAAAACAAGGAATCCACATTGACGTGAAACAATTGCCTCCATACCGCATCGATTTAGTTTTAAAGCTAGAAAAAGCCAATTAATTCTCTTGTAAAACGGAGAATCTGATTAATTTTGTCGCTTGCCAAAATTCAACTGAATGCTGGTATTTGACCTGAACATTTTAACATAAAAACTATGCTTAACAGAAGAGATGCTGTCTCTCGCATTGCGATGTTAGTTGGTGGTGTTTTTAGCGCACCCACCCTATTCGCCATGGAGGCAAAAAAAGCCGGTGTGATCGCTGAAGCGGGTACGTTTTCGTTGACCGACTTACAACGTAAAATCGTCGCTGCCGTTGCCGAACACATTATTCCAAAAACAACTACAGCTGGTGCGATCGATGCGGGTGTTCCTGCATTCATCGAAATGATGCTGAACGATTGTTACAAAAAACCGGAGCACGTAAGCTTCAAAAAAGGAGTGGATAATTTGGCTAAAGCTAAATTTCTAAACCAGTCACCAGATGCCCAAGTGGCGATGTTGACTCTTTTGGAAGCGGACACCAAAGAATTAATGAAGAGCTATTCGGCGAGTAAAGTGAAGATAGGCGATAACGTGGACAAGGATATTTTGGAAGGTGCTGGTGGCGTTCCTTTCTGGCGTGTAATGAAAGAGTTGACCCTTCTAGGCTATTATACGTCTGAAAAAGGGATTCAAGCTTCTTTCGTTTACGAACCCGTTCCCGGTCGTTTCGAAGTCATTTCGGACATGAAGCCGGATCAAAAATCATTCGCCTATTAATCCCCAAACGACACAAGCATATGAATCTGAATATAGATGCAATCAAGACCCAAACGTTTGACGCTATCGTCATTGGATCCGGAATTTCGGGTGGTTGGGCCGCGAAAGAATTAAC
>CANHKE010000231.1 GCA_947461155.1 Cytophagaceae bacterium
CAAATCGTTTGTTGGCAAGATCATTGTAAACAAATAATCATTCCTTAAAAATTCAAAGCCGCTCTCGAAACAGAGCGGCTTTTTTTATGATGAAAAAATACTACCTCCTTTTTTGCCTATTCTTCTCATGGCAAATAAATGCCCAGTGGTCGTCCGTAGAAATTCCCACGAAGGCTTCATTCCGCGCACTCAAATCCTGGAGAAACCATATTTGGGCAGGTGGAACGCAAGGAACAGTAGGACACTCAGTAGATGGAGGCAATACCTGGAAGTTTCAACAAGTCCCAGGAGCTGAGCGACTTGATTTCAGGGATCTTGCCATACAAAGTGAGGACAAAGTATTGCTCATGAGCGCGGGCCCTTCAGAAGAAGGCAAAGCCAGTATTTGGCAAACACGAGATGGAGGAAACACTTGGGAAATTATTTTTGAAAAAAAAGAACCTGGATATTTTTTCGATTGTCTGCAATGGGATGTAAAAAAGAATCAAGGCTGGTTATTGGCAGATCCGATCAACCAAAAACTTGTGCTATTCCAACTGTCAAATGATGTATTTACGCCCATAGACTTTGCTAAAGCACCATTACTTCAAGCAAAGGAAGCATTCTTTGCCGCGAGTGGTTCTAGCCTACTCACCCAAGGAAACAAATTGGTACTCGTAGGAGGTGGAGGGACTTTAGCACGTATTTACATGCGAGAAGGAAAGGCTCAAAAATGGATCTACAAAGAAACAGCCATTCCCACAGGTGAGGCGAAAGGTTATTTTTCTATCGGAGCTAAAAACAAACGCCAATACTGGGCCGCAGGCGGCGATTACCGCAAATTAAACGAGAGCACGATTCCCATTTTAACCACAAAAGATGGGGGAATGCATTGGCAGCCATTAGCTGAAACACCTGCTTTCTATATGGAAAAAGTAATTTGGGCGAAGCCGTATTGGATTGTTAGTGGTCCAAGCCAAAGCGCTGCTTATGACGAAAAGAAGAAGATTTGGCAAAATTTAGGACCCAGTTCTTACCACAATATCATCCATGTTGGTAAAGACATTTGGGGAATCGGAGCGAAAGGCCAATTAGGAAAAATCAGCCTTTCGTCGATTGATCAATTATTTCTTACGGAAAAATAAAGAGATCGGCGTTCCTTCCAATTGGAAATTTTTCCGCATCTGATTTTCCATATAACGTTCGTAACTCTCTTTAATATACTGAGGTAAATTACAGAAGAAAATGAACGTAGGGTACGGCGTAGAAACTTGCGTACAGTATTTAATTTTAATGTATTTACCTTTCCAAGCGGGTGGCGGATAATTTTGAATTACCTCTAACATGACATCATTCAATTTCGAAGTAGATATCTTCTGCGAACGATTTTCATATACTTGAAGCATCATTTCCAAAACTTGGAAAATACGCTTCTTCTCCATCACTGAAGTAAATATCACTGGCATATAATTCAAAGGCGCCATGCGCTCTTTAATTGCCTTCTCTAATTGAATCGCAGTATTGGTGTCCTTTGCCACCAAATCCCACTTATTCACCATCAAAACAATGCCCTTTTTAGCTTTGTCGGCCATACTGACAATATTCATGTCTTGCGCCTCCAAACCAGTTAACGGATCGATTGTCGTCGCATCAATCAAAATGATGGCAATATCACATTCCTCTAAAGCTTTAATTGAACGAAGCACTGAATAGTACTCAATGTTATCATCTATGCGGGCCTTCCGACGAATCCCAGCCGTATCGGTAATAATAAAATCCTTACCGTATAGCGTATAGCGGTTCTGAATTGCATCACGTGTCGTACCTGCCATATCGGTAACAATCGAGCGATCACGACCAAGCAATGCATTCAAAAATGAAGATTTCCCTACGTTAGGCCGACCAAGAATCGCAACACGTGGAACACCCGCTTCTGGATTTTCAATTCCTTCCTCGATGAAATGCGAAACCATGACGTCTAACATATCTCCGGTTCCACTACCACTTTCTGCGGCAATCGGGAAAGGATCTCCTAAACCTAATTCATAGAACTCAGCAGATGCCATGGCTTTTTCATGAGTGTCTGCCTTATTTGCAACTAAAATAACGGGCTTTTTTGAGCGGCGTAAAACTTTGGCAAAGTCCTTATCTAGGTCAGTCAATCCGGTTTGGCAATCGACAACAAACAATAATACTGCGGATTCTTCAATGGCTAATTCTACTTGTTCACGAATGGCTCCTTCGAAAATATCTTCCGAACCATGCACATAGCCACCTGTATCGATGACAGAGAAGAATTTGCCAGTCCATTGACCATATCCATAATGTCGATCGCGCGTAACGCCCGACATATTATCCATGATCGCTTTTTTCTGTTCAATTAAACGATTGAACAACGTTGATTTCCCCACATTGGGACGGCCTACAATGGCTACAATATTTGACATTTGTCTTAAAAATTAATCAGGTGAATACCCGAATGATCGCAATTTATCTGCTTTTGCACGCCAATCTGGCTCAACCTTCACAAATTGCTCTAAAAATACTTTTTTACCAAAAAACGTTTCTAAGTCGGCCCGTGCTTGAATCCCAACCTTCTTAATGCTTTCCCCTTTATGCCCAATAATGATGGCTCTTTGAGAAACACGTTCCACATAAATCTCCGTTGCTATACGCAAAATAGTCGGCTCCTCTTTGAATAAAGTTACCACCACCTCACAGGAATACGGAATTTCCTTTTTGTAATTCATTAAAATCTTTTCCCGAATAATCTCGGCTGCAAAAAAACGTTCCGGCTTGTCCGTCAATTCATCCTTATCAAAAAAGGGTGGATGAACAGGTAGATTGTCCACAATATGCTTGAATATTTGATCCAAATGCACCCCCTCTTGTGCGGAAATAGGCAAAATGGCTCGGCTAGGAAAAATACCTTGCCAATATTCCATACATTCTTGTAAACGCTCTTGCGTCACTAAATCAATTTTATTAATCAATACCACAATGGGCGTTTCGGTATGGTCCTTCCAATTCGTCAAGAATTCTAAATCCTCATACGTATCAAAAACATCGGTCACATAAAGCACAACGTCTGCGTCCTCTAATGAATTCTTGACAAAAGCCATCATAGACTTATGCAATTCATATTTAGGCATTAGCACGCCAGGCGTGTCCGAATAGATGATTTGATATTCATCTCCGTCGTGTACGCCATTCAACATCCCTAGAATACGATGACGTGTGGTTTGAGCCTTCGAACTCACAATCGAAAGGCGCTCGCCCACTAATGCATTCATCAATGTACTCTTACCTACATTAGGCTTACCGATGATACTTATAAAACCTGCTTTATGCTGATGGGCCATATTAAAACAACAATGCCCTGAAGGGGAAATAATTGATTATTTTAGCAAAGATACTTGTTTTTCCCGAATTAACCCTGCATATTTGCACTCCAATTACATCGCGGGGTGGAGCAGTTGGTAGCTCGTTGGGCTCATAACCCAAAGGTCGTCAGTTCGAGTCTGGCCCCCGCTACAGAGAAAAAAAGGTCTTCATTCGAAGACCTTTTTTCGTTTTTAGTCTTAATCAGCGCCCATTCGATAAAAAACCAACCATTAGATAAATCAATTTACTATTCATAGCGCCAAATTTCTAGGTTTGTAACGATTAAAAGTATAATTGTTCAAGCAAATGAAAATTGATATCAAATTAC
>CANHKE010000232.1 GCA_947461155.1 Cytophagaceae bacterium
AGTGGTATACTTTCTAATCGCCTCAATAACAGGAAAACCGAAAGAAATATTAGGAACAAAAACTCCATCCATCACATCAATATGAATCCATGCTGCTTGAGATGCATTCAGCATTAATGTTTCTTTTTGTAAGTTGGCAAAATCAGCTGCCAATACCGAAGGTGCAATGATCAATTTTTCCATTTTACAAAGGTATGAAATTTATTTACTAAGGTTTATTTCTCGCATGAAACGAGTTAACTTTACTGCAATAATTTAGGCATATGGATATTCAATCGCGCATGCACGAATTGGTTAAACAGATTAATCAATTCAACGATGCTTACTATCAGAATAATGAAAGTTTAATTTCAGATCAGGCATTTGATGAACTGATGCTTGAATTACAGCAATTAGAACTTCAAAATCCACTTTTTGCATTACCAGATAGCCCGACGCAACGGGTAGGAGGAACCATTACAAAAACGTTTCAATCGGTTACCCATCAATTTCCCATGTTGTCCCTGGGCAATACGTATAACGAAGTTGACCTACGCGAATTTGATGAACGCATCCGTAAAGTTTTAGTAGATGAATCCTTCGAATACATATGTGAGTTGAAATTTGATGGTGTTGCCTTATCTTTTTGGTATGAAAATGGGCAATTAATAAAAGGGGTTACCCGAGGCGATGGTACTCGAGGAGATGATATTACCGCGAATGTCAAAACAATTCGCAGCATCCCCTTGCAAATAAACAACAAACAATTTCCAAATTCCTTCGAAGTGAGAGGCGAAGGATTCATGCCAATCACCTCTTTTGAAAAAATTAATGAAGAAAAGATAGCGAAAGGGGATGCCCCATTAGCTAATCCAAGAAATGCAGCTTCTGGGACATTTAAAATGCAGGATTCAGCAGAGGTAGCACGACGATATATGGATTGCTACATCTATTCGTTTCTAGGCAATGAAATACCATTTCAAACACATGAGGATGGATTACTTTTATTAAGCCAACACGGTTTTCCGGTTTCACAGACTTGGAAAAAATGTCAACATATAGAAGATGTACTTGCTTATATTACAGAATGGGATGAAAAACGAAATAATCTGCCATTAAACACAGATGGAATCGTTATTAAAATAAATGATTTGGGCCAACAAGAACGATTGGGATATACGGCCAAATCACCTCGCTGGGCTATCGCCTACAAATATCCTTCTGAAATTGCGCATACGAAAATCGAAAGTCTTTCCTATCAGGTTGGCCGAACGGGGAACATTACACCAGTAGCAAATTTGCAGCCGGTTTACCTAGCTGGAACCGTCATCAAAAGAGCTTCAGTCCACAATGCGAATGAAATCCAACGACTTGATCTACATGAAAACGATATCGTTTTTATTGAAAAAGGCGGAGAAATAATTCCTAAAATAACCGGAGTAGATTTGACGAAAAGAAAGTCAGGCGCACAAGCATTTATTTTTCCATCGAAATGCCCGGAATGTGATGGAGAATTAATTCGTTTGGAAGGAGAAGCAAATCATTATTGTATTAATGAAACGGCATGTCCGCCTCAAATAAAGGGTAAAATCGAACATTTCATCCAGCGAAAAGCATTGAATATTGAAAATCTTGGTGTCGAAACCATCGACCTATTATTTGAAAAAGGAATCGTTAAAAACATCGCTGAAATATATCAATTAAATGAATTAAGCTTTTGGGGCTTGGAAGGTTTCCAACAAAAATCCATTTCTAATATTCTTCAATCCATTGAAAAATCGAAATCGATACCCTTTAGACAAGTTTTATTTGGATTAGGCATTCGTCACGTTGGCGCCACCATTGCAGAAAAATTAGTATTAGCCTTTCACAGTTTAGATAAACTAGCTGAAGCTACCTATGATGAGCTGATAGCTGTTCCAGAAATTGGCGATCGCATTGCGTTGAGTATTTTAGATTACTTTTCAAATCCAAGTCAAGTAGAAATCATTCGACAATTACGCGAAGCACACATTCAGCTATCCGAGGAAATTGTTGAAATAGTATTGGAAGGGGAGTCTTTAGTCGGAAAAACTTTTGTAATTTCGGGAGTCTTTGAAAACTTTGAAAGAGAAGAATTAAAGGCTAAAATAATTGCGAATGGCGGCAAAGTTGTGTCAAGTATCTCTTCCAAATTAGATTATCTAGTTGCCGGAAATAATATGGGACCCGCCAAACTCGAGAAAGCAAATCAACTGAATATTAAAATTTTAAGCGAAGAAGCGTTTTTGAAACTTCTTTCATAATGTATGCAATCAAATCAATTACCTAAATTTCACGGCGTTGCACCTGCGCTAGTTACACCCATGTTGGCCAACCGTTCTATCGACTGGAACGGACTAAAAAGTCTCATCAAACACGTTACAGATGGGGGAGTCGACTATCTAGTTGTTCAAGGAACTACGGGGGAATCGGCTACGACAACTGCCGATGAAAAAAAGCAAATTGTAGCCACGATTAAAGAAAGTAATTCGTCCAACTTGCCCATTGTCTATGGTTTGGGTGGAAACAATACCGAAAGCTTGGTTTATCAAATAAAAAATACGGATTTTGATGGTATCGACGCGATATTATCTGTTTGTCCCTATTACAACAAACCAAGTGCTCGAGGCGTCATTGCTCATTACCAAGCCATTGCAGACGCATGTCCTGTTCCTGTAATCATGTATAACATTCCAGGCAGAACTGGAATTAACATGTCACCTGAAACCGTTTTAACGCTTGCTGAACACGCTAATATTATTGGAATCAAGGAAGCTTCCTGCATCATTGAACAATGTATGGAAATTGCTTTTCACAAGCCTGCAGATTTTATGCTCATTTCCGGTGATGATGTACAGGCCACTCCGATTATTTCAATCGGTGGAGTAGGTGTTATGTCAGTCATTGCGAATGCATTCCCGCGCCAGTTTACTTCCATGATTCATGCAGCTTTAGCAGGAGATTTTGCCAAGGCATCAAAAGCCTTAAAAGGATTTTTAAGCATCGATCCATTTTTATACGAAGAAGGAAATCCAGTAGGCGTCAAAAAAATATTAGCTCTACAAAATATCATCCAAGACCAAGTAAGAATGCCTTTGGCGTCTGCATCAGATGAATTGGGAAAGAAGTTGGCACAAATTATCAAACAAGAAAACTTAATAAACTAATGTTCGTACACGTAGTAAATTTTTGGTTAAAAAAGGGTTTATCTGAAGCAGATATTCTGAAATTTGAAGCGGGAGTCAGTTCACTTGCTGAGGTTGAAACAGTAGATGTATTCAGTGTTGGGAAACCTGCTAAAACCGACCGTCCTGTAATCGATCGCTCATACGATTATTGCTTGTTAACTACATTTGAAGAAGAATCAGGACATGATGTCTACCAAACACATCCCATCCATTTAAAATTTATAGCAGATTGCGCATCACTTTGGGATAAGGTACTTATATATGATTCAGAATCAATCTAAATGGGCCTTAGGCCTTGTAATGCTCATTGGCATTTCATGCTCAAAACATGTTCAGCCAAACACCTATTATAGTCCGAATTTCAAGGATGGTGGGGTGGAACGCCATGATGGACTTGGATTTGAAATTCCTGTAAAATATGCCATCGATGTGTTTTATTTTAATGAAACGCCCAAGCAAGCATACGAGGCCATTGAATCCATTTCCTTTTCAGACGAAG
>CANHKE010000233.1 GCA_947461155.1 Cytophagaceae bacterium
CAAAGGGTCCATTGATTCGAAAACGGGTCTGTTGATTCATGCCTATGACCAAGCGCGTGTGCAACCTTGGGCAGATAAACAAACGGGGCATTCGCCTAATTTCTGGGGACGATCGATGGGATGGTACGAAATGGCATTAGTGGATGTTTTGGATTATATGCCCATTAACCATCCATCACGCGGAATTTTGATTAAACAATTGCAATTGCTTTCGGCTGCTTTATTGAAAATCCAGGATCCTGCAACTGGCCTATGGTATCAGGTACCTAATTTTCCCGGACGCAAAGGGAATTATTTAGAGGCATCTGCTTCGAATATGTTCATTTATGCATTTGCTAAAGGCGCACGCAAAGGCTATTTACCTAGCACTTATTTAGCGGCTGCACAAAAAGCATATGCAGGTGCCTTGAAAAATTTCATTTCCACGGATGCCTCTGGGTATATTCACCTAGAAAAAACGGTTAGCGTTGGCGGATTAGGCGGAACACCTTACCGAGACGGATCGTATGCATACTACCTAAGTGAACCTTTACGCCAAGATGACTTGAAGGGCGTGGGACCATTTATTTTGGCTTCATTGGAAATGGAAGTTGCCCAAGAACTATCCGTTGGCAAAGGCAAAAAAGTCGTACTCGATTATTTCTTTAATCATGAAACGAAAAACGGCCAACGATTCCATTATACCTGGGAGGACCGTAAAGATTCTGGTTTTCATTTATGGGGGATTCAATTTGAACAATTAGGTGCCACGCTGGATACATTGGGTGTTTCGCCTACGCGTGAAAACTTGAAAGGCGCTTCCGTTTACATCATTGTCGATCCAGATTCACCTAAAGAAACCGCAAAGCCGAATTACATGAATGCCAAAGCGGCAGATGAAATTGAGGCTTGGGTTCAAGCTGGTGGAAATTTGATTTTGTTGGCAAATGACACCACCAATTGCGAAATTCCTCAATTCAATATCTTAGCGCGTCGATTTGGCATTGAGTTTGTTGCGCCGAATTTAAACTTTGTTCAAGGACGAAATTGGGATCAAGGAACGGTATTGATCGAACCCAACAACTTGGTTTTTGATCCGATTAAAAAAGTATACATCAAAGAGATTACCACCTTGAAGCTTTCAGGGACAGCTAAGTCCATTGCGACCTTACAAGGCTATCCCGTCATGGCCGTAGCCAAAGTGGGCAAAGGCAAAGTATTCGCATTGGGCGATCCGTGGTTATACAATGAGTATACCAATAATCGGCGAACACCGCTGGAATATGAGAATTTCTTAGCGGCCAAGAAACTTGCCGAATACATGTTGAAGTAAATTCAAAAGCCCGTTTACTCGGGCTTTTTTTTATCAGTTTTAAGCGACTGAAATACTTCGATTCCCCTTAGCTTTGGCAAAGCTTAAAGCTTTGCCAAAGCTCAAGCAAGCAGTGTGCCTTATGGAAACTGGAAACCGGTCATCTTTTCCAGGCGATCTTTCGTCACCAGGTATTTTTTCCAATTCTTTTCTAGGGTATGCTCATTCGGAAACAGCACGTAAAACACCTCGGTTGGGGTGTAAACTGCTTTCCAACAATACATCGGAATGGGAACTCCGGTAGCTAGCCGACTTTTCGCTCCGACACCACCGCTGTAAATCAATAATTCCTGTCCCTTTTTAAGCACTAATTTCCGACAGTATGCTTCAAGAAACTTGAAGGGTCCTCGATTTAACTCAGGGGTTTGCGGGATCATGTTTGACATCAGGAAGGTTTCCTCATTGAAGAATTCTGAGGATGTTCGATCTTCTGAATTACATAAATGACCACGATCATAGCCGGATTCGCGGTAATCGTCATTGTCTACGCGCTTAAATCCACGTGGCAAATTCAGGTCTTCTCGGAAACGATTAGATCGTTCTACGGGACCCATATCGGATCGACGTAATGTCCATCCGACCCAATTAGCGCGCCCCTCTACCCCATTGTACGACATGACATATCCCTTTTTGACAGTTAAATAATTGGTCGTAGAAACAGTTGAGGCCCCCGAAATATTGGGGACCCCGACTGGCAAATATGAAAAGAGGATAAATAATAAATTTAAAATCATTTACGGTGACTAAAGATCCACGAAAGTAAATCTGGTTGTTTGAAAGCATTTACCCACGAATTGTGGTTCACTTGGGGATATTCTGTATAGCGAATTTCAACACCTTGGGCTTTGACCGCTTGCACTAATTCGCGTGAATGACGTACTGGAACCACAATATCCACATCACCATGATGTACCCACAATGGAACTTTATGCGCATATTTAGGTACATAGGTCAAATCTGCCCCACCACAAATGGGCATTGCTGCAGCGAAAACCTTCGGAAATCTAGAAACAGCTTCCATCGTCCCCATACCTCCCATGGATAAGCCCATGATATATGTACGCTTTTTGTCATGCTTCACAGATTTTACTAAATCCATCACCGCTTGTAATGGCCAATTAATTGGCTCCGCGTAATCAAACACAAAAGTGGTCGGAACAGTCGCCCGATTAATCTTCACGGAAGACCAATAGGATTCTTTAGGACATTGGGGAAAAATCACAATGGCTGGAAAATTGATTCGATTCAAAGAATCAATAAATACATTTGCACCATATTTCATCTGTGCTTCATTGTCATCACCCCGCTCGCCGGCGCCGTGTAGAACCACCAACAACGGATATTTTTTACTTGGTTTATAGTCTTTGGGATACATGATTTGGTAAGGCAAAACCTTGCCATCTGCCACCATAAAACTCTTTTTTTCAAATTGTCCGTTTGCTACAAACGCAAAAACAATAAATAGGAAAAGGTATTTAGTCATTATTTTGCTCGTTTAATGATGTCATCTATAGTTAAATCCATTGTTCTGCCCATCGCTTTATTTCCACGATAAGTGATTATGCGCATCACCGTGGCGTCTTTGGGAACGATAACTGGTCCATTAGCTGCTGGATAAAATTGATCTGGATACGAATGATCAAAGCTATAATGGATGCTTAAGCCAGAAACCTCGGTTGTAGGTAAAACTGTCAACTCGCCTAAGGCATTGCGGTTCACTTGAATAATTGGTTCGTACATGCTCGGCGCATATTTTTTTTGCGCCACATCAAAACGGGCCATGTGGTTCTCTACCCGGCCAATAAAATTATCCCAATTGCGGTTTGCAGGTTCGGACCAAAGTGCTTCCGCAATCGCAAAAGAGCGCGGATAGGTCATGTATTGCAGGTGGCGGTAATTGAATAATTGTTCTGACCAAAGATTGGCTTGACCTCCTTTGACCAATTTCGCGTCTACCCCCGTAGGAACCGGATCAAATGCATAAGCATCTCGCAAGCGAACGGTTTTGTAAACCGGTGGTTCGAGTGCTTTATCACCCTGCATTAAATCGATATACACGTAATTGCTCGGGGTCATGACAACTTCGTGACCCGCTTTGGCCGCTTGTATGCCACCATCCATACCGCGCCAAGACATCACCGCCGTATTTTTCGGCAAGTCTCCCCCTTCTAAAATTTCATCCCAGCCCATCATGCGTTTGCCTTTGGAAGTGATAATCTTTTCCAATTTCCGAACAAAGTAGGCTTGGACCTCTTGTGAATTTTTTAATCCTTCTTTTGCACGCATGGCTAAAATTTGCGGATTTTTATCCCAATAGTTTTTGGGGCATTC
>CANHKE010000234.1 GCA_947461155.1 Cytophagaceae bacterium
AAGTGAATCGCAGGCAACACAATGTGACTCGGTGCTTCGTTTCGAAACTGAACAATGCGCTCCCCTAAATCAGTATCAACAACTTCGATGCCCTTGTTTGCCAAATAATCGTTCAAATGACATTCTTCGGTCAACATCGATTTACTCTTCACCAAGACGCTCGAACCTTGCGCAGCAATGATCCCATGCACGATCGCATTATGTTCCGCAGCATCCGCTGCCCAATGAACGTAGATGCCATTCGCCTGGGCTTTCGCCTCAAATGCCACTAAATAATCATGCAAATTCGCTAAAGTATGGTCTTTAATCTGCGACGCATGCTCCCGCAATGCTTCCCATTCGGGCAAAACCTTAGACGCTTTATCGCGCTTCTCCCGCACAAACCACAAGGTCTCATCATGCCAGTCGGTCCGCTCAGCATCCGCAATAAATTTCTCCGAAGCCTCCGCGTGATTATGCATGATTCAAAATTTCAACAATGTGTTTCACTTGCACCTTGGAGCCTTGTCGGCGCAATATCCCCTCCATATGCATCAAACAAGACGTATCTGCCCCCACAATGAATTCCACTGCATTCACATCATGTTCTTTAATTCGATCCTGTCCCATTTTCACAGAAACAGCTTCTTCAGTTACGCAAAAAGTGCCCCCAAAACCGCAACACTCATCTTCCCTTTCAGGCATCAATACCTCAATTCCGTCTACCATCGCAAGTAAATCCTGTAATTTTGAAAAGGGTTTTTCGTTGCGTTCCGACATCGAACTTAATCGCAGGCCACGTTGCCCATGGCAACTTTGATGCAAACCTACGCGGTGGGGAAAATGTGCAGGCAAGGTGGATACGCGAAGCACATCCGTCAAAAACTCGCAAATCTCATATACCGAATTTCGGATTTTCTCCGAGGGGTGATGTTCCTTTAGGTGCAACACGCAAGAACCCGATGGCCCCACGATGTAATCAAATCCGTCAAAATTTTGGATAAAATTCGCGTCGCAACCGGCTGTGGATGACGCAAATCCGGAATTGGCCATGGGCTGGCCGCAGCAGGTTTGATGTTTAGGAACGATGACTTCACAACCCAGTTTCTCCAGCAATTCCAAACTCGCCACCGCAACTTGCGGATAGAATTGGTCAATGTAACATGGAACAAATAGAGCTACGCGCATCTTACTATTTTTTCAATTGAATTAAATTCTTAGGAGTCTCCCCCGCATAAACCATCAAAGCGGCACCTAAAGCACTTGCCTGCGCCACTTCTGCTGCATAAACTTCTACGTCCGGCAAAGCACGCGCCAGCAAGCGCATGTACCATTCATTCTGGCTAAAACCTCCATCTACTAGCAATTGTTTGACCGGCGCATCTTTTAGCAACAAGTTCAAACTAAAGATTTGTTGGCCCACCAAATCTACCATGAATTGATCATACGCCGAAGCTAAATCTGGAAATTCCGCCAAATCCCGCGCGGCAAAAGCACTCACATATACACTAGCAGCTAAAGGTTTCAGGTCATAAACACGATCGCTAAACCGACAATCCGCAAATGAGCCACCAAAATGCGCCTCCATCCGCGCCACCTGCTCCTCATGAAAATGCCCACCAAATAACCTAGAAGCTTTGACAGGCTTCCCATTGGGTTGCAAATAACACAAAACATCATGCGCTAATTCGTCAGAAGTCAGCGGAGATTCGTTGAACGGGTGCATCGCAATGCACCAGGTACCGGTCGACAACAGCACAAAATCTTCGGCCACTGAACGCAAGTAGGGAACCAAAGCCGCCGAGGAATCATGTAGACCTAAGCCATAGTTGATCCCATCGAGTTCTATGTAGCTGGCCGTTGAAATAGGCGCTAACTGGTCGGCGATTCGATTAACCCACGGATGGTATTGACCTAAATCGAAATCCCATAAAGCGGTATGGCAACCGATCGACGTGATTTCAGACGTGAGCTGGCCCGTAAACAAAGACGCCAAATAATTCGGAAAATGCATTGCTTTAAACACCTCCGGCCAAAAAGCTTGGAACGTGGCATCATATACTTGCAAACCCGAATTCAGATTTCCTAAGATAGGCGATGCCGTCTTACGTGCAAATTCTGCCTCACCCCCATAATCCGCATAGGGAAAAGGAAAAGAAACCGGTTTTAAATAATTAAATAAGGGGGCGACAGGATCTCCAGCCCGATTGACATAGACAAATGAGGCACCATAGCCTGAAAAATTTAAGCCAATTAGCTCAAATTCAGGCATTTGACAGAGTTCGGTAAATGTGGTAACGATCCATTGCTGCACAGCGGCAAGGTCTTCGCATGGATATTGATCTGCATCCAAAATCTCCGCGAATTGGATCTGCTTTTCGAACACAATTTCAAACGAGGTATTCCAAAGGAAGACTTTTTTATTCGTCTTCCCGATGTCAAATACGGCGATTACGTGCGTCCTCAAACTCATTTTACAATCCCGTCGCTACTGTTTTTGCCCCACGGGCTTTGATTAATTGATCGCGTAATTTCTCCTGACGGAACAATGCGATTGGATCCAACGCGCCACCTAATTCCAAGCGTGCTTGTGCGACTAATGCGCGCACATCGGTACGGAAAACGGCTTGTAAAATCTCTTGGCAACGGACCACATCATTGGCTTCGCGCGCTGCTTCTAATGCAGCTCGGTCAACTAATAAAGCTTGCGCATAGGCAATCTGAATGGCTTCCACCGATTGCAATAGATCTTCCAATGGGTCTTTGACATTGTGTGAGGCATCGATCATCCAACCTAAATCTTTGGCATGATTCATGCCTTTCGCATCCATGCCATCTACCAATTCATTGAAAATCAAAAACAACTGATAGGGTTTGATTGAACCCGCTGTTAAATCATCATCGCCATATTTGGAATCGTTGAAATGGAAACCACCTAATTTGCCTTCCATCAGGAGAATCGAAACGATTTGCTCGATGTTCGCATTCGGCAAATGGTGGCCTAAATCCACCAAGGTCTTCGCTTGAGGTCCTAATTTATTCACCATCGAATACGACGCACCCCAATCTCCCACGGTCGTCGAATAGAAGTTAGGCTCATAGGCCTTATATTCCAAATACAAAGACCAGTCGGCCGGTAACGCCGCATAAATCTCCCGCAAACTATCCACCGTGCGCTCATAGGCCCGACGGAAATTCAATTGGCCTGGAAAGCACGAACCATCTGACAACCAAACAGTTAATGCTTTCGAACCCAGTTCCACCCCGTGTTTAATGACCTCGATGTTGTGATCAATCGCCTGTTTCCGAGTTGCCGCGGAAACGTGTTGCAAGGATCCAAACTTATACGAATGTGCTTGATTTGCTTGATCCTGAAAGGTATTCGAGTTGACTGCATCGAACGCTAAACCGTGTTCGGCAGCTAGCGAACGAATCGCCGCTGAGTCCGTAGGGATGTCCCACGGAATATGCAAGGAAATGGCTCCGGAGGATTGATTGAGGGCGTGCAACAAACCGACATCGGCAATTTTTTCTTCCAAATTACGCGGTTCGCCTCCGCCAGAAAACCGACCAAAACGCGTTCCTCCTGTCCCTAAGGCCCAAGATGGAATGGCTATTTGAAAATCTTTTAATCGCTCTAAAATACCGGCGGGTAAATTCACCTCGGATTTCAAGAAATCGAGTCGGCGATT
>CANHKE010000235.1 GCA_947461155.1 Cytophagaceae bacterium
AACTTGCTGAAGTAAATCACCAAATTTTTCATCAATTACATCCAATGTTCGCGCTAAGACAAACGAGTCATTTTCACATAAGGTATGCGAATGTAAACCTTCGATATTTTCTGGTAATGTTTGGCCTAAATCCGCACGTCGTATCCCCAATCGCGACCCAGCAATACATGGATTATACATATCGGTTTCAACCTCAGCATATTCAGGATTGATACGAATACCACATGAAATACCATTTGCTGAAGCTTGATGTGCGAATTGACTTACCTGATTTAATGAATTAAATGTCATATGACTCGCATACTTCATGAATTCATCAAACTCCGCAGGAAGATACGCTGGCGTATAGGCATGGCACTTCTCCCCCATTTCTTCATAGGCTAATCGTGCCTCATGAAGCGAACTAGCCGTTGCCCCAGCTAAGTAATTTCGTACCTCCTTAAACACATGGTAAAACGAGAAACCCTTTAAGGCACAAATAATTTGCACATTAGCTTCCTGTTGAACCCGTTTCAACAAAGTTAAATTCTTAAGTAACAGTGTTTCTTCAAGTACGTAGGCAGGTGAATGAATCGAAGGATATTGCACGTTCATCGTTAGTATGTATGCGGTAATTCCCCATTCACTTCTTCATTCCAAGGTAGCCCGTGGATATTTAACAATTCCATGAACGGATCTGGATTAAATTCTTCCACATTGTATACACCTGGCTTGAACCAAGTTCCTTCACACATCAGTGATGCACCAATCATCGCGGGAACTCCTGTCGTATACGAAACTCCTTGCGCCTGAACCTCTTGGTAACAATCTGCATGATGGCAGTTATTGTATACATAATAGGTAGCGTCTTGGCCATTTTTAATTCCTTTGATTTGACACCCAATAGATGTTTGACCTGAATAGTTTTCACCTAAAGTACCCGGCTCAGGCAGTACTGCTTTTAAGAACTCCAAAGGAACGATATCCATGCCGTTAAACTTAATCGGATGTATCGAGGTCATACCTACATTTTGAAGTACCTCCAAGTGTGTTAAATACGCTTGACCAAAAGTCATCCAAAAACGTGCCCGTTTTAACGTAGGAAAATTCTTCGTCAAGGATTCCAATTCCTCATGGTATAATAAATAAGATTCTTTAGGCCCGATATTCGGATAAGAAATCGCTTTATGAATCGACATGGCATCAATCTCTACCCATTGGCCATTTTCCCAATATTTACCTTTTTGTGTAATCTCACGAATATTAATTTCTGGATTAAAATTGGTCGCAAATGCTTTCCCATGATCCCCCGCATTACAATCGATAATATCCAAATAATGCATTTCATCAAAATAATGCTTATTGGCATACGCCGTATAAACACCCGTCACACCTGGATCAAAACCACAACCCAACAAAGCCATTAATCCAGCTTCCTTAAAACGATCCTGATAAGCCCATTGCCACGAATATTCAAACTTAGCTTCATCTTTAGGCTCATAGTTAGCCGTATCCATATAATGAACTCCTGTTGCAAGACAAGCGTCCATAATTGTCAAATCCTGATACGGAAGAGCCACATTAATCACCATAAATGGCTTTTCTTGCTGAAATAAAGCTACTAAAGCGGGAACATCATCCGCATCCACTTGACGTGTTTGAATAGCCGTAGGTAAACCTATTTGTTTCGCCTCATTTGCGATGGCATCACATTTACGTAGTGTTCGTGAAGCCAAGATAACTTCCGAGAAAAACGCAGGGTTCATCGCGCATTTTTTAGCGACTACATTGCCTACACCACCAGCACCAATAATAATAACTTTTTTTCCCATGATTCATTTAAAAAAGAATGCAAAAATAAGCCAATGCGCACTAGAATCAAAAATTCAATTTAATTTATTTTTAAAGGGACGAACCGCTTTATCAAAGGATTTAAGCCAATAATTGGTATATAATTGATCCATGCGCACCCCTTTACTTGTACTTGCATGAATGAATAAAACATCCTGCTCGTGATTGACCTGCATAACCAAACCAATGTGATTAATTTGAGATGCTCCATTGGTTCTAAAAAATAACCAATCGCCTACTTGGATTTTATGCATAGGTACTGACAACCCGAATTGAGCTTGTTGACCAGAAACCCGAGGAATACTAAATTCATTCGCTACATACACCGAATACAATAATCCCGAACAATCCATCCCCTCAATAGTAGATCCCCCTGCTCGATACGGAATACCCTGATACTGTTCAGCCGTATGAATTAAGGTTTTAATTTCAGCATCTGTAAAATTTGTAGCAACAACCTCATGATGGCTTCCTACACGACGAATCAGACCACAACTAGACACAATCCCAATAAACAGAAAAACAAGAAAGTGCTTATACATAAACCGTAGACAAATCATCTAAATAAAGTAAAACGCCGGTACCAACCTCTTGCCCAAGTTGTCCCAACAATTGTTTATATAAATTAATTTGATCATGATGTTCTTCTTTGCGCTTACCCGATTTAAAGTCAATTATTACCGATTTCCCTGCTTTTGAAATCACGCGATCTGGTCGATATACGGATCCTTCTGGAGTTAAAATATCCCGTTCAGCAAAAATCAATTCTTCATCAACAAACCACTGACTTAATTGATCTTCATTCATTATTTGATCGACCAAATGTCGGATCGATTCTTCTAAATGAATAAAACGGGTATTTCGATTCGCCAACCAAAAACGCTTCCCTTCCATTTGAGCCAACACATCATGCAGGTATTCCCCCTGGGTTCGCTTTGCTTTACTTTGCGTATAAATATCCGCAGATTTTGATTGTAGACGAAAATTAGGAGCGGGTATGATTTGGGAATTGATTCCGATCAATCGGTCTACATTTGATGATACGTTATTCGAAACATATTTTGGTTCATGAGCACTACTTAGCACATAATAATCCGTTACCCACTGATAATCTGCTGGCATAAAATCAGGCAAATCAAGAGATAATTGAGATTGATTTACTGCATAGTTAATTAAAACTTCAGCAAAAGATTCCCGGTAAAACTCTAGCGTTTTATAATTAGAATCTTCACTCGGTAACGTTGTCAAAATATGTAATCGTTGCTTAGCGCGCGTAAAAGCTACATACATCATATTTAGTGCATCTAAAAATAAACTATGGCGCTCTGCATTACTTTGATTTTCCAAGATTGATTCCCCATTAATTTCTTTAGCTGCGACCCGTCCAAATGTATAACGTAAAGCATGCTCCTCTAATGACAATTCTGGAAATGAATCCAAAGGTAACTCAAACCAAATTCGTTCATTTTTCGCTTGATGAGTCCAATTGGCAAACGGAACAATGACCACCGCATATTCAAGCCCTTTAGACTTATGAATACTTGTAATGGTAATTGCATTTGCACCTTCTGGACTTGCGATGGTAATGGAGGCTTTATTTTGATCGTAATAGGCTAAGAACTCACCGATATCATCCGATTTTGTCACAGAAAAATCTTGAACAACATCTAAGAATTTAAATACATATTCCGTTCCTTCCGATTGATTAAGCAAATCAAAATGCTCGATAAGCGCATATATCGTTTGAATCAAACTTAACTCATTGAGCGTTTTTAAATCCGTAGGCCATTGAATAT
>CANHKE010000236.1 GCA_947461155.1 Cytophagaceae bacterium
AAAGATTCAGCGTATTATTGGTCTGAATTGAGTCGCTTTATTTACAAATATTGCGAATTGAAAAAAGTTTGTCCTGAGTTAGATTCCATCGATTTAGGGGGAGGATTGCCGATTCAAACCTCATTGCAATTCAATTACGATTACCAGTCGATGGTCGACGAAATCGTCGAATCTATTTCATGGATTTGCAACAAGAACAACGTGCCTGTACCAAACATTTTCACGGAGTTCGGTTCGTACACCGTAGGTGAAAGTGGTGCGGTTTTATATGAGATCATTGACCAGAAATTGCAAAATGATAAGGAGCTTTGGTACATGATCGATGGCTCATTTATTACGCAATTACCCGATTCATGGGGGATGAACCAGAAATACATCATGCTTCCTGTGAATAATTGGAGTTCGCCTTATCAAAAGGTGAACCTTGGCGGATTAACTTGTGACTCAATGGATTTTTACAATACCGAAGCGCATAGTTCCGATCTTTATTTACCTATATTTGAAGAGGATCAGGAACGCCAGTTTGTTGGCTTTTTCCATACAGGCGCCTACCAAGAATCTTTGGGCGGTTACGGTGGGATCCAACATTGCTTAATTCCTGCGCCGAAACATGTGATTGTAGATCGCTTGGAAGACGGAACGATTACGACTCGTTTATTCCAAGAGGAACAATCAAGTGGAACGATGCTTCAGATTTTAGGGTATAATGAGCCTAAAGTTCCGATTGCAGAAGTGAAACCAGTGGTTAAAAAAACAGTAGCAACCGTTTAATCGATCGAATATGAAAAAGCTTATTGCATGTAGCGTGTTGGCCGGACTATTATTAAGTTCTTGTGCGCAACCTTCTTATTGCCCGGCTTACGGGACAACAAAAGTAGAAGCGGTTAAGATTAAGCGCGTTTAATCTTCTGCCCAGTCGAAACTTTTCGTAACGGCTTTTTTCCATTGACCTTGCAGATGCTGGCGTTTTTCCGCCGGCATTTGTTTTTTCCAGGTATGGGCAATGCCCCAATTTTTTCGAAGGTCATCTAGATTTTCCCAATACCCTACCGCAAGTCCTGCCGCATAAGCTGCACCCAACGCGGTCGTCTCGATGATTTTAGGGCAAATGACTTCCTCGCCCAGGATGTCTGCTTGAAATTGCATCAACAATTGATTAACAACCATACCGCCATCGACGCGCAAAGAGGTAATCGCGATGCCGGCATCTTTTTCCATCGCTTCTAATACTTCCCATGTTTGAAAAGCCGTTGCTTCCAGGGCCGCACGCGCGATGTGCGATTTATTTACGTACCGAGTTAAACCCACAATCACGCCACGTGCATCCGATTTCCAATAAGGCGCATATAAGCCAGAAAAAGCGGGAACGAAATAGCATCCGCCATTGTCGTCAACTTCTTTGGCTAATTTTTCGATGTCCGGGCTATTTTTAATGATACCTAAATTGTCGCGAAGCCATTGAACTAAGGCTCCCGTTATCGCTACCGATCCTTCCAGCGCGTAGTGAACGGGTTCGTCGCCCAGCTGGTAGGCAACTGTGGTTAATAATCCATGCTTGGATGGCACCGGCTTAACGCCCGTATTCATAAGTAAAAAACAACCTGTCCCATACGTGTTTTTTCCCTGACCGGGGTCGAAACACGTTTGGCCGACCAAAGCGGCTTGTTGGTCCCCTAAAATTCCAGCCAGCGGAACGCCGCCCAAAACACCCTTTGCGAGGCCATAAACTTTGGAACTGGATTTGATTTCGGGCAACATGATTTTGGGGATATTGAAAATGCCCAAAATCTCATCGTCCCACTGACAGGTAGCTAAATCCATCAATTGCGTCCTACTTGCGTTCGTGACGTCGGTAATGTGCAATCCACCCGTCAAATGCCATGCGATAAACGTGTCCATATTGCCGAAAATCGCATCGCCTTTTTCAGCATCTTCGCGAAGACCTTCTATGTTATTGAGTAACCAGCGTAGTTTTAATCCACTGAAATAAGCCGCCAAAGGCAAGCCTGTTTTCGCGCGAAAACGATCCATTCCACCGTCTTTCGCTAGTTCTGCTAATTCTGAACCGACGCGGGTATCCTGCCAAACGATGGCATTGTAATAAGGTTTTCCCGTGTGCTTATTCCAAACGACCGTGGTTTCCCGTTGGTTCGTTATCCCCACCGCCGCAATATCTTTTGCGGATAAATTCGCTTTCCCCAAGGCCAAGCCAATAACCTCTTGTGTATTTCTCCAGATTTCATCTGGGTCATGTTCTACCCATCCAGCTTGCGGGTAAATTTGTTGGTGCTCTTTTTGGCCCACGGAAATAATTTCTCCAGCCTTGTTAAAGATGATAAACCGAGAACTCGTCGTTCCTTGGTCAATGGATCCAATATACATAATGGACTTAGTTTAAGGTCAAAATATAAGCTCCTAATAAGGCGCCTGCGGCAGGTCCCAAGACAGGAATCCAGGCATATCCCCAATCCGAATTTCCTTTGTTTGGAATCGGTAAAATGGCATGCATAATGCGCGGGCCTAAATCACGGGCTGGATTGATCGCGTAACCTGTGGTTCCTCCTAGTCCGAGACCAACGGCCCATACTAAGATACCCACTAAAAAGGGTCCTAGTCCTGTTTCGATCGTGCTGAATGTGCCTAAGGCAACGACAGCTAATGCAGAAGCAAACGCTTCGGATATAAAATTGAAAGGGGTATTTTTGATGGCAGGATCGGTACAAAAAGAAGCTTTAATGGCTCCTGGATCTTCTGTGATATCGTAATGTGGTTTGTAATGAATCCAAACGAGCAATTGACCGAGCATCGCGCCAAGTAATTGTGCGCCAACAAACGTGGGGAATAATGACCAATCCCCTGATTTGGCACAGCCAGCAATGGTTACAATGGGATTTAAATGTGCCCCTGAACTGCCAAAATACGTAGACACATAAATGGCAATCGTTACGGCAAATGCCCAGGCAGCAGCGATGGCAAGTAAACCAGTCCCACTACCTTTGGTATTTTTTAGTAGCATATTCGCTACGACGCCATTTCCAAGATATAATAGTGTTGCTGTTCCGGCGAGTTCGCCGATAAAGATTGAGGTCATAGGTTTAGTAATTCAATAAGGTTTTCCAAAACTATAAAATCTTCGCAATAAAAAAATTATCTTTGATTTCAATTTTTGATTCAAATCGCCTTATGCGGGAAGATTATTTAACGGGTGATGCGGAAGCATTGAATCCACAGGAAAAAGAGTTCGACAAGGCCCTTCGGCCCTTGAGTTTTTTTGATTTTGCGGGACAAGGAAAAATTGTCGAGAACCTAAAAATATTTGTTGGCGCCGCTAAAGCACGCGAAGAGGCCTTGGATCACGTTCTTTTGCATGGGCCTCCTGGTTTAGGCAAGACAACTTTGTCGCACATTATTGCCAATGAATTAGGTTCATCATTAAAGATTTCATCGGGTCCTGTGTTGGATAAGCCATCCGATTTGGCGGGTTTATTAACGAATTTGCAACCTTATGATGTCCTGTTTATTGATGAAATTCATCGCCTAAATCCGATTGTGGAAGAGTATTTATATTCCGCCATGGAGGATTACAAGATTGATATCATGCTGGATTCCGGTCCAAACGCCC
>CANHKE010000237.1 GCA_947461155.1 Cytophagaceae bacterium
AACGAAGCATACGCATTTGCATAGCGCTTTTCCATGATTTGCGGCGCCGTATTTCCCCACCAAACGCAAGGTTTGATTTCCGACCAAGCAGCCGGTTTTTGAGGCGGCATAAAGCGGTTTTTGCCGCTCGTATCCGCACCATATGGAATGCCCAAAAACTGATTAATTCCACGTAGGATAAATCCGCGCACCTGACCATATTCGGTTTGAGCGACGGCAATTTGATCGCCGACGAACAATACTTGGTCGTCCGCGTTGGCGGCAACCGAGCTTGACATTTGTTTGCCCATGCTCAGCGACGCGGCACCCAATCCCAAGGACTGGATAAAATTTCTGCGATTTGATTTCATAGCTATTTATTTTAGACCGTAAATTTTTACTTGGCGCATCGACCAGGGAATTTCGTCTGCCTCTTTCGTCAGACCCTCTCCTAATTTTAAACGCACAAACTTCGTTTTGACTTGATCAAAACTTACCAGATTATCACCTTCTTTTCCTTTCCAATTCGCGACATGCGTATTCCAATTCACACCATCCACAGACGTTTCTATATGCATCAGTCGCGGATACGTGGCAATAATCGTAGGCGCAACACCCGGCGTCGGACGAGCCGGACGCTTGAATGTGGATGTGGAGGTAAAGTGGAATTCGGATAAGTTCACCGACTGTGGAAATTCAATCTGATACCACATGTCTTTGGCTTGGGTGATGCCGGTCGACCAGCCTTCGTAATTCGTCGCACTACGCGGGGAAGCGTTCCCTCCCACACGCGTGGAAACCGTATTGCTGGCCGTAAATTTCCAAGACGCATCTGCCGGGAATTCTTGCGGAACCACTTTCATCAAGGCTTCATATTTGTACATCGACGCTTGCTTCGCCGTCTTCGCCCGAATCGCAGCAACTTGCTGCGCCGTCACAAACGAGGCATCATTCGACAAGCCATTACGGATATACGAAACGACGTCGGCGATCCACTGGTCCGACTGCTCTTTCATCGGTTGCATCATGCCCCCCGCATAATTTTTCCCATCTACTACGCCGTCCAAACCATGCAATAATACACGCACAGCATATTCCGGATGTGACTGAATGCGGAAGCTTCCTGCCAAAGCGGGAGCCAGTAATTTATTGTTGCCCGCCGATTTTCCCATGCCATCGTTCCCGTGACATTGCGAGCAAAGTTCCGCGAAAACCAATTCGCCGCGGGCAATGATTTCCTTTTGATCCTTACTCAATTCCGTCGCATTAAACGGGCCATTTTGACGTGGTTTTGGAGGTGTGATGGTTTGCTCGCCTACCAACTTCACGCCGCCCGAAGGGTGCTTTTCCAAACTCGCTTTTACATGATCCGCTAATTCAGGTACTTTCACAAACTTCGCTGAGAAGATGGCTTGCATGGCCACTTCTGGATCTGCGTCCAACATGCTTTTTTGATACATGGCGGCAAACGATTTATCCCCCGCCTTATACAAGGTTTCGGACGCTTTTAATGCTTGGATTCGGATGCGTGAATTAGCATCTGTTACCAATTTCTGGACCGTAGGCGCCGTTAAAGCCCCCAGCCCTTCTAGCGTCCAAAGCGCATGGATTCGTCCATTAACCGTAGTTCCTTGCAAAGCCATTTGCTTTAAAGCTGGCACGACTGATTTGTCTTTACGCAGTACTAAAACCTGCTGCGCCATGTCTTGCCACCAGCCGTTGGGATGATTTAAGTACGTCACAAGTGTCGCCGATTTTTCATCGTACATGCGAGCCGGTTTCTTGTCGCGCTCTTGTCCGTCGTAGGTGATGCGCCAAATACGTCCGAGGCCAACCACTTTATCCAAGCGGTATTGGTCAATTTTCAAACGCAAGTACGAGTCTTTGGGTGTCCATTGGCCTTCCTGAATAATGCCGTGGTACATATCTACAATGTACATGGTACCATCGGGTGCGGTGGCCATATCCACCGGACGAAACAAGGGATCCGTAGATTTTAAGAATTCAGATTTTTGGTCTTGAAAAACATTGTGTAATGTCGTCAATCCATCTTTTACGACCGGATTAATTTGACGAACAATACGCGCTACGGGTTCCCCATAAAAGAGTTGGCCGCGCAACGACGCAGGCAAACGGTCTCCCCGATAAATATCATTTCCAGCCGAACCAGTCACGCGATTCAGTGAACCATCGGGCTGGCGAATTTCATCCATGCCACCTTGCATATCGGCTACTTTAACGGCAGCACCCCAAGGCACTTCGAAGCCTTTCGCTAGCTCATTGGGCACATCGTAGTTTCCGTATTGAATCGGGAATTGGAAATAGGATGGAACGCCAGAAGCGCCACCTTGAAACCACAATTTACCGTTGTCATCTTGCGTGATTCCCCATTGCGCGCGGTTGGCACCGGTCTTTTCGCGAATAATTCCATTCGGCGTTTCACGAATACGGAAGGCATTTACGGTGCTGTAAAGCCAGTTGTCCATGCCGTAAAACAAGAAGGCTTGTTGGTGCTCCACATTCCCCGACCGCCCATATTTCGTGGTAAACAGCTCTTTCTTATCCGCTTTCCCATCTCCATTGGTATCGGTGTATTTGTAAATGTTATCGGTATCCGATTCCATCGTCAAAACGGCATCTTTTCCATACGGGAGTACGAAACGGGGGAAGATTAATTTGTCTACAAATGTGGTGCCGGTCTCATACACACCATCGTTGTTTTTATCTTCCCAGCGGGAGATGATGCTGATGGGTTCGAGTTCGTTTTTGGAATCGGCGTCCAACATATACGAACGTAATTCCAATACATACATACGTCCATTTCCGTCAAACACAATTTCTCCGGGTTGTTGGATCGCAGGTTCTGTTAATACGGGTTGAATTTTATATCCGGGAGGCAGCTGGAAGCGTTTTGCTTCTTCTTCGACTGACAACGGCTTAACGGGATCTTTGGGAGATAGGTCAATGCCCTTCCAATTTTCATCGTTGGGGTCTACGCCCGCTGGCAAACGCAAGGAATCCGAGGAATTGCTTGATTTATACGCAACATGAAAGGAGGTTAAAAGGGAAATCGACAGTGTCCCGAAAAGACACCATGCGGCTAATTTTTTCATGGCAATGAATTGATAGGTTTAGAATTAGGTACAAGGAAATCAGAATTTCACTGAATTACAATAGGTTAGCAGGAATAAGCAGGGCAGACCCGCGGAAAATCCGTTAAATTTTAATGTTTAAAAATTATTACTAATTTGTGATTAATATTTGCATCATTCGCAGACTGTTAACCAAATGAAAACGAATAAGATAGCTCCTGAGGCTCCGGCGCTAACGCATGAGCGTTCGCTCAAGACCTTGGTCGAGAATCGGACGATCTATAATTTAGATCATTGCGAGCTTAACCTCTTTGAGACGTATCAGCAGTCGGCATTAGTCCCCCTAGCTTTTAATGATTTAGTTGTCACCAGCATGTTGCGCGGAAAAAAGGTGATGCACCTTTTTGATGATCCGGCCTTCGATTATTTGCCAGGAGAATCGGTGATTATTCCGGCGAATGTGGAAATGAAAATTGATTTTCCAGAGGCGGAGTTACACAACCCAACGCAGTGTTTGGCGCTGGCAATTGATAATAAGAAAATTGTA
>CANHKE010000238.1 GCA_947461155.1 Cytophagaceae bacterium
GAAGCGTACCACGACTTCCGCGGCTATGCCGGCAAAATAAGTTCTGGTACCTTTAAAGTGGGCGATGCCATTCGCGTTTTGCCTACTGGACAAGAAAGTAAGATTGCAACAATTGAGAAGTTTGATACCAAACGCGAGCAAGCAATCGCGGGCGATTCCGTAACGATTACATTGACGACCGACATCGATATCTCACGTGGAAATACGCTTGTTTTAGCAACGGATACGGCTGCACCGCAATTAAAGGATTTCTCCGCGCAAGTTTGCTGGCTCGACCACCAAGCCCTCACGCCTGGGAAAACGTATTTATTGCAACATGGAATCAACATCACCAAAGCAAAAATTTCCCAAATCACAGAGCGTCTGGATGTTGTCGCTCAGACGGCGACAGAGGGAGTTGATTCATTAAAACTAAACGAAATTGGACGTATCGCATTACGCACAGCTCAGCCAATTAGCGCGGATGTGTACGCAAGCAATCCATCAAATGGAGCCTTTATATTAATCGATGAATTTTCGAATTCAACGGTAGGCGTAGGATTCGTACAGTAAACTTATTGGAATTTCTTGGGGGCGTACAGGAAACCGAAAGCCTGGGCGCCTTCTTTCGTATGGACCTCATGGTGTACATAATGCGCTTTCATGATGCGCTTCATATACCGACTCGTCGCTTTGTATTTGATTTTGACCCGGCGATGCACAATGATGTCATGAAAAATGAAATAGAAGATTCCATACGTGGCGATGCCTAATCCAATGTAAAATAAGGGCCAATATTCAGGAATCTCAGCCCCCACAATAATCGTTAACGTGGATGATATCCCAAAAACAACGGAGAATAAATCATTTTTCTCAACGGGATCATTGTGATGCACATGATGCGATTCATGCCAGCGCCACATGAAGCCATGCATAATGTATTTGTGCGTTAACCACGCGACAGCTTCCATCCCAATAAATGTCACGAACCACAAGAGAAATCCCATTTGAAACTTTTTGAATTTTAACCCAAAATTACACGGAATTGTTTTAAAATTCCACGGCCTCCTTTGGCATAATTCAATTATCTTTGTAGGCTATACATGACCGCATTGCTTTTATGATTGATAAAAATTACGCCCCCCAGGAAATCGAACAAAAATGGTACGCCTATTGGTTGGAAAACAAAGTCTTTGCTTCCAAACCAAACTCAAATAAAGAGGCCTATTCCATCGTCATTCCGCCACCCAATGTTACGGGTGTGTTGCACATGGGGCACATGTTGAACAACACCATTCAAGATGTATTAATCAGAAAAGCCCGCATGGAAGGCAAAGAGGCTTGCTGGGTCCCAGGAACCGACCACGCCTCCATCGCCACAGAAGCGAAAGTAGTGGCCATGCTGAAAGAAAAAGGCATCGAGAAAAAAGACATTAGCCGCGAAGAATTCTTGAAACATGCCTTCGAATGGAAGGACAAATACGGCGGAATTATCCTAGATCAATTAAAAAAATTAGGCGCTTCATGCGACTGGGATCGTACCCGTTTCACGATGGAGCCGTCCCTCTATGAAGCGGTTATTGACACCTTTGTGCGTTTGTACAATAAGGGATTCATTTACCGGGGCGTTCGAATGGTCAACTGGGATCCGCAGGGAAAAACAGCATTGTCCGACGAAGAAGTGATTTACAAAGATGTTCAAGCCAAATTATTTCATATTCAATATCCCTTAGTGGACGGTTCTGGTTTTGTGACGATTGCGACGACCCGACCGGAAACGATTATGGCGGATGCTGCGATTTGCGTTAATCCGACCGACGAACGCTATGTTCATTTGCATGGCAAAAAGGTGCGTATTCCGTTGATCGACCGCGAAATCCCAATTATTGCAGACGACTACGTGACGGCAGAGTTTGGAACGGGCTGTTTAAAAGTAACGCCAGCCCATGATTTAAATGACTACGAATTAGGCCTGAAACACAAGTTGCCAGTCATTGATTTATTAAATGACGATGGAACCTTGAATGAAAAAGCCATTTTGTTCGTTGGCGTAGACCGTTTCGAAGCCCGCAAACGCATCGTGAAGCAATTAACGGAAGCAGGTCATTTAGTCAAAACGGATGAATATAAGTCGACGGTAGGAACCTCCGAACGAACGGGCGCGGTGATTGAACCGAAGCTTTCGTTGCAATGGTTCATGAAAATGGAGGAGCTAGCGAAGCCAGCTTTGGATAATGTCATGAATGACAACATTCAATTGCATCCTGCCAAATTCAAAAACACATACCGTTCTTGGATGGAAAATGTGCGTGACTGGTGTATTTCGCGTCAGTTGTGGTGGGGCCAACAAATCCCAGCGTTTTACATGGAGGATGGCACGGTGATTGTCGCGAAAGATAAGAAAGAAGCCTTGCGCATTGCTCGTGATAAATACCAATTATTTGCGTTGGTTGAGGATGATTTAACGCAAGATCCGGATGTATTGGATACTTGGTTTTCGTCTTGGTTATGGCCGATTTCGGTTTTTGACGGGATTGAAAATCCGGATAATGAGGAGATTAATTATTACTACCCGACTAACGATTTAGTGACTGGGCCCGATATTTTATTCTTCTGGGTGGCGCGTATGATTATGGCGGGTTATGAGTGGCGGGATGAATTGCCGTTTAAAAATGTGTATTTAACCGGAATTGTGCGCGATAAGCAGGGGCGCAAAATGTCCAAATCATTGGGCAATTCCCCTGACCCATTGGAATTAATTGAGCGTTATGGTGCGGACGGCGTACGATCTGGATTGTTATTCTCGGCTCCTGCGGGGAATGATTTGTTGTTCGACGATAAATTATGTGAACAAGGACGTAATTTCTCGAACAAAATCTGGAATGCATTTCGGTTGTTGAAGGGCTTGGACGTCGTGCCAGGTACCTCGTTGCCGGAACATGCGCTCGCAACGGCTTGGTTTGAATCCAAGTTAAGCCAAACGATTATCGAAGTACAAGATCACTTTAGTAAGTTCCGAATTTCGGATGCCTTATTGAGTATTTACAATTTAGTGTGGGATGATTTTTGTGGCAAGTATTTAGAAATTATTAAACCGGCATATCAAAGCCCAATTCACGCAGATACCTTGGAAGCCGCATTGGGATTATTTGATTCGTTGATGCGTTTAATGCATCCATACATGCCGTTTATCACGGAGGAAATTTGGCAAACCATTGCAGCACGTGGTCAAAAAGACACCATTTGCACGGCTGAGTACCCGAAAGCAGGTAAGGTAAATGAGGCGTTAGTTGCCCAATTTGATGTATTATTTGAGGTCGTGACTAAGGTGCGCGAAATTCGAAATGCAAAGCAGTTGTCGCCTAAATTAGCTTTACCCCTATGCATTAAATCCGCAAATCCAGCGGCCTATGCTCCGGTTGAGGCCATCCTGTTAAAATTGGCCAATTTAGAATCGATTCAATTTATTTCGGAACCGATTGTAGATGCGCAAACCTTTGTGGTAAAGTCGGATCAGTTTTTTGTTCCGATGGCAAATGATGAAGATCCAGCGGTTTTGAAAGAAGAATCACAGAAGGAGTTGGACTATTTATTGGGCTTTAAAAAATCAGTCGAGGCGAAATTGGCA
>CANHKE010000239.1 GCA_947461155.1 Cytophagaceae bacterium
AAAAAATTGGCAGAAGATCCAAAACCATTCAATATATATAATATTAAATTAATGAAAACGGGTGGCATTCAGGCTGCTTTGGAAATTGCGCAGGTGGCAAAAAACGCGCGAATAGATTTATTTTGGGGATGCAATGATGAAAGCATTTTGAGTATTACAGCCGCCTTACATGTGGCCTATGCCATGCCAAATACGCGCTATTTAGACCTAGATGGCAGTTTTGATTTAGCGCATGATTTAGTCCAAGGGGGATTTAGCTTACATGATGGTTGCCTGCGTATCGTGGAGAAACCGGGATTTGGTGTAGAGATGCGATGAAAAACAGACTACAACCCAAAATTGGATTGCATGCAGCGACATTTTTAGTTGTCAGCGTCATCATTGGCTCCGGCGTTTTTAAAAAAATTGCGCCCATGGCGGCGGAATTAGGCTCGCCTATCTGGGTCGTTGCTTGTTGGATTTTTGCCGGATTAATCAGTTTAGCAGGAGCTCTTTCAACAGCAGAATTGGTCAGCTTATTCCCCAATTCGGGTGGAGAATACCCTTATTTTCAAAAAATCTATGGCCGATTTTTCGCCTTTTTATATGGCTGGTCAAGTTTTGCTGTCATAAAGACAGCGGCAATTTCTGCCTTGGCTTATATTTTTGCTCAGTCGGTAAATAGCTTAATCCCATTGCCGGAATTGGCCGACAACCTTTCGGTGAAGCTATTGGCTTCTGCATTAATTATTTTATTGACCCTTTTAAATTACCGTGGAGTGGGTTCAGCTGAGAAATTCAGCCGAATATTAACCTATGGCATGTTGGCTGGAATTTTGATTTTTATTTTTTGGGGATTTAGTTCCCCGATTGGCAAAATAGCCCATTTTCGAACGCCAAGTACCCTTGAAGGTTGGACATTAGTAAAGGCCATGATGGTGGCGAGTATCGGAGCATTTTGGGGATATGAAGGCTGGAATAATATTGGGTTTATCGGGGAAGAAGTGAAAAATCCGCAGGTTAATTTACCACGTGCACTCGCGCTGGGAACGACAATGGTGATCGTAGCTTATGTATTATTAAATCTCGTATTTGTCTATGTATTGCCTATTGATTTCTTTGTTCAATTAAATGACTCCCCTAATAAAATTGCTGCGGTTGAGGTCGCACGGGTGTTAGGTGGACCTTGGGGCGCTGGTCTTGTAGGTGGCCTGATCTTAATTACCACAATAAATGCGACGAATAGCACCATTTTAATGTCGGCGCGCATCATTTACGCCATGTCGCGAGATCGTCTATTTTTTCGTTTAACTGATGCCATTCATCCGCAGCATAATACCCCGCACATGGCGCTCGTTTTACAAGGTCTATGGGCAGTTGGATTAATCTTCATTGGCTCATTTGACCAATTGACTGATATGCTCGTTTTTGCCTCCTTTTTATTTTATGGAAGTTCAGCGCTTGGCGTAATCATTTACCGATTTCGAGAACCGGAAGTTGAACGTATTTACAGGGTTTGGGGATACCCATGGGTGCCGCTACTATTTATATTTTTCTGTGCCGCATTGTTTGTGATGACGGTGCTTAACCAACCGCGTGAAGCGGCTTATGGACTAGGATTAATCGCAACTGGACTACCTGTTTATTTATTTTTACCAAAAAAATAACATAAACCAAGTACTTGATTTTAAATTAAATACACCTAAAAATATGGATAATCCGTACTACCTTTGGCAAACCTGGGAGGATTGCCAAAGGTAAGAAAATCATTTTTTTTCTTATATTGTACCAACTTACTTCATTTCGTTGGCCATATTAGCTCCGGTTTTTGGGATTTTTACGTCGTTTATTCTCTTGTACTATTTAAGTTCATTGAATAAATCGAACATATTTCTAGCCTTATTTTTCTTGTGTTGCAACCTCATTGTAATGGTGTATTTCGGCCTACATTACAGTAAAATTGAATTTTGGGAAGGCGTTTGCTTTGTGCATTTTTTACCACTTTCCTATCTGCTTGGCCCATCGCTCTTCTTTTATGTCAAAAACACAGTGAGTGAACAAAAAGGATTTGAGCGAATCGATCTCATCCATTTGATCCCTGCCATTTTTGTGGGCATGGCTACGCTCCCATTCACCACATTGCCGTTTGAAGTCAAAACACGAATGGCACATGAGATTGTCAACATCACCGAAGATTATAATTTGAATTTCAATTGGGTCACGTTCGAACAATTACTCTATGGACGATCCATTCATGTGATTATTTATGCAGCTATTTCAGGAATTTATTTTTTCTGGAACAAGGCCCATTTAACGCGTAAATATGGTGTCGTCCCCAACAATCACCGCATTATCCAGCGCTGGTTTTTTACCTTGTTATTCCTACAAGTATTAATCGCCAGCACCAGTTTAGGTCACATGATTACCCTGTATACTAAACCATTTAACGTACTAGGCATTTCATCCGTCGACCTATTTAGCGAATCCAATTTTTTCAACATTTGTGGCGGTGGATTTTTTATCCAAAATTTCTTTTTATTTCTTTTTCCAAACATCCTATATGGAAACATTTCGTATTCTGTGGAACTTGAAAAAGCCAGTACATTCGAGAAATTAAAATCAACATTTGCTAAACCCATTCGCGTCAATGAACACGCGATCGAAAAATTGATCGAACCCTATTTGGCCGAAAAACATTACATCAATCGCGACTTTACACTTTCGCAAATGTCTTTTGATTTAAAAATCCCAGAACGTAATTTATCAGCTTACTTTAACACCGAATTGCAAAAAACGTTTGGCGAGTGGAAAAACGATCAGCGCATTAATTACGTACTCCACCTAATCGAAGCGGGTGACGCCGACAAATTTACCATCGAGGGACTTGCCACCAAAGCCGGATTTCAGTCTCGATCAAAATTCATCGATGCCTTTAAAGGCCGACAAGGAATCACGCCATCAGCCTATATCAAATCAAAAAAGCCCTCGACTAACTAGTCAAGGGCTTTCTACATTACCTACTTCATCAAAATTACTGCGCTGATAAACCTAGCTGTTTGAAAAACTCTAGGTTATCAAAAAAGTCTTGTTCCTCTGTAATTTTCCCGTCGACGATGGTGGCAATCGTGCAACCGATTACGTCCACAGTCTTCCCTGTAGCTGGAATACCAAAGAACGGTCCAGTATGCTTTCCTTTAAATTGCCAGTATTTCACAAGCTTATTGCCCGTCGCAAAAGATTCTTTGACGATGAATTTGCGATCTGAAAAACCAGTAATATAATTTTCGTAATAGGCTTTGGCGGCTGCTTTTCCCTTCGTTTCAGGAACGGTGTGTAGAACAACATTTTCGGCATATGCCGTATCTAGAATGTTACTTCTACCTTCATTAATAACAACATCCCAAACATGACCATAATTGACCACATTTTCAGCTGCGATTTTTTCATTTTGTTCGCTTTTAGAGGTACATCCAAAAATCAAACCAATCATCAAAATGAGTAAACATATTTTTTTCATTTGCTTAGAATTAGTGTTAATCAAAACTACATCTTTACGAATGACGCTTTGCCAAAAACTATTTTGAATTTGTTCCCATTCGAACAAAA
>CANHKE010000240.1 GCA_947461155.1 Cytophagaceae bacterium
AAAAAGGCACGCGTTAGGTGATATGCGCTGTATAAATTGGTTTCAATTTGCTTTTCTAAGACCCCATCCGCTTCATTTTGGATTTGGCCAGGAAGAAAAACTCCGGTGTTATTCACTAAAATATCAATCGATTTCGTTTGGTCGAATACCCATTGTGCAAATGCGAGTACTTGATTTTTGTCGCTTATATCTGCGGCATAAACATGCAAAAGGGGGTTACTTAGTTCGTGAGCCAAGGCATTTAGTTTTTCCTGGCTTCGTGAGCAGGTGAAAACCTGGAATCCTTCTTGCAGGAATTTATTTACCAATGCCTTGCCAATTCCCTGACTTCCGCCACTAATTACTATCGATTTATCCATTATCTTTGGTGCTCATTGTTTGTGCAGCACATGTCAAAATTAGGCAAATATTTACTCTTCCTCGGTAAGCTTTTTACAAATCCTGAAAAATTTCGGGTGAATTGGAAATTGATTATGCAGGAATGCAAAGATATTGGTATCGATTCCATGCTGATTGTGACCATCGTAGCTAGTTTTTTAGGTGCGGTGACGTGTGTGCAGACGGCGGCCAACATGGACAATCCGTTTGTGCCGAAATACATTATCAGTTTAATTGTTCGTGATTCAACGATTTTGGAATTGGGGCCGACGATCACCTGTGTGGTGTTGGCGGGTAAAGTAGGTTCCAACATTGCTGGCCAATTAGGCACGATGCGCATTACCGAGCAGATTGATGCATTAGAGGTGATGGGGATCAATTCTTCGTCCTATCTCGTGCTGCCCAAAATGATCGCGGCGATGTTGACATTTCCCATGTTAGTAACCATGGCCTGTTTTTTAGGTATTTATGGCGGGTATTTGGCTGGTTGGTTAACGGGATCTGTCACTCCACAAGATTTCATTCATGGCTTGCAATTCGATTTCAAACCGAATTATGTCCTTTTTGCCTTAATTAAGTCGCTTGTTTTTGGCTTTTTAGTCGTATCAATTTCTGCTTTCCAGGGTTTTTATACCAAAGGTGGTGCCTATGAAGTAGGGAAAGCAGGAACGGCTGCTGTAACCAATGCTTGTATTGCGATATTGGTAGCTGATTATTTATTAGCCCAATTGCTCGTTGGCTAAATCCGATGAATGTAAACCTCCGTTGTTAGCGTAGACGAAGCTGCACCCCGATAGGTTCCAAAAACAGGTGTAATTTCCTCAGGAAGACATGAAGCCGCTAGCGGAATGTGATTGCCTGCAACCACTTCATGTTGGGTAGGATCATATCCACGCCAGCCGCCGCCTGGTAAATAAACTTCAACCCATGCGTGTAAATGGTGCGTTTGATTCGGAACATCCACCGGTGCGATCCCTGTGTAATAGCCGGAAACAAAACGAGTCGCGAGGCCCATGGCACGGCATAATGCCGAAAATAATACAGCGTAATCCCGGCACGAACCTCTACGGTTTACTAAGGTGTATTCCGGTGAATTCGGTTCCCCTTCTTCGCGAATTTCGTAGGCAAACTGCTTGTAAATAAAGGCATTTACATCACTCAAAAAATCGGAAGTCCTCCATTGTACTTGCGAAGCAAGGTGCCTGGCTGTTTGCTCGACAACCGGCGTGACGCCATCAAGGCCCAAATAAGGAGATAATGTTTTTAAGTAGGCATCCGAATAACGCATCGGAAGTCGTTTGCTTTCGAATGGAAAATAAACAAAGTCAAATGGATTGAATTCGGTAGTTTCGACAACGGCGTTCATTTCAATTCGCAAATGATCTGTAGGCTCCTTGAAAAACAAGATATTCTGAATATTCCCTTCTGGATCTAAATTTTTGGAAATTTGGACGGGAGTAGGTGTGATGCTTAAGTCAAATTCCTGCACCGTTAGCAAAGAACTTTTACGCGGATGGACGTATAACACATGCGGTTCCAGATAAACAGGTTCGCTGTATTGATACGCTAAACTGTGATGTATTTTCGCGATCATTTCGGTAGCGAAATTAAGTCTTTCATCCAGTTTTCTTCGATACTTGCTAATGATTTTTGAAGGGCTAAATTCCAGTCATCCGAAATTTTCTGCATGTCTTCTTTGTACAAGCGCACTTCTTTGGCCTTAAAGCTGCCTTTTTCGTATACGACTACATCGATTGGAAAATCAACATCGTTCGTACTTACTTGTGTCGCGTCAAAAGAAAGAAAGCCCATTTTTAAGGCGTCCTTTAAAGGAGTGTCAAAATGAAGGTTTCGGTTTAATAGGGGTTTGCCATAGTTTGAATTACCAATGATCTGATATTTCAATCCATCGTTAATTTCAATCCAGTTGCCTTCCGGGAAGATTAAGAACAATTTGTGCGTTTCGTCATTGGGCATTTGACCGCCCACGATCGCATGTAAATTAAATTGATAACCTTCTTTTTCTAAGGCTTCTCGATCTTCTTGGGCAACTTTTTTAAGCATCTGGCCAAAGGACGTAGCCGCCTGGAACATGTAATCGTAATTGGTTTCTTGCGCATCTACCGTTTGATTAAAATACGTCACGGCTTTATCGCGAACGGATCGCAAACCAGCTGTCATGATAAACAAGCTATGGTTTTTGATTTCGTGAATGGATATTTTTTTATTGGAATACATCTCATTGCCAGCTGTGATTCGCGTATCTGCGATGGCAATCAGACCTTCTTTAACGGTAATTCCTAAGCAATAAGTCATAAGTTCAATGGGGGCAAATGGGAGCGCAATATTACGAATTTTTCTGGTAAGCCGGATTTAATTTACGGGCTTCAAATCAAAATAGGTATTGAAAATGGTCTGCCCGATTTCATTGTTTTTTGTTTGAAAATTATCAAGAAACTGATGTAATCCGGTTAATAGAATGTCATCGATTTCAGTAAACTGAACTTCGGAAAGTAGTTTGGAGACTTTTTTCTCAGCCAAATTGGAGTAGCCATGATCGAATGAAGTGCCCGAGATCGCATATAGCGACATTTCGGATTCTTGCAAACAATGGACGACCGATCGAGGAAAACTTTTATCCAATATTAAGAACTCCACAATGTTTCGCGGATTAATCACTTTGTATTGTTGGCGAAACATATTATAGGCTGAATTTGATTTTAGTACGGCGGACCACATCAACAAATCAAGTGGGGAGCCAATGGCCTCAATGTCAGGCAAAAGGGTGAAATATTTAACGTCTAAGAAACGAGTTGTTTTGTCGGCCCGTTCAAGTAATTTACCTAATTGGCCAAAGTGCCAGCCTTCGCCGCGTGTAATGGTGGAATCGACGATGCCATAAAATAATTGACTGCCAGATTTGATTTCTTCGAGGAAGCCTTGGTAGCGGGAAATCTCCCATTGCTTACTTCCTTCGACGCGGTCTTTTACTTTCCAATAGATTTGATTGACATATTCCCACATTTCTCGGGAGATACTTTCACGGATGGTGCGTGCATTTTCGCGGGCACTATACAGACAAGAAAGTATGGAGTTCGGATTCAGCTCATCGAATGTCATAAAGTAAAGGACATTCTCCCGATTGGCTTTGGGGTAGTGTTCGAAAAAATTGTAGTGATCTGCCGTGGCTACTATGAGCGGTTCCC
>CANHKE010000241.1 GCA_947461155.1 Cytophagaceae bacterium
AAGTTTCGACGTCCTCCCCCTTTTTGTTTTCGACAATTCGGTGCAGGATAGTTTGGTCGATTCGTCCATTTTCGAATAAATCGCGAAATTCAGCAAGGGACAAATAGACGTTGTATCCCAATTTTTCATGCGCAGTTTGAAGTGCCTCATGAAAAGGTAAATGCTGAAAGGAATGTAATGTGTTGTGATGCACAAAGTCCATTAAGGGTGCTTGTGCAGGCAGCAAGTGTTTCAATTCGTGAATCACATGATGCAAATCAAATTTTTGATGCATACAATATTAGGCGATTGAATAAAGAAATTGATTGAATTCATTTCAATCAGGTTTCTACAGCCTAATATTTCGGAAAAGGATAAATGATGCAATCCGGTAATGTACAGCCGAAGCTTGTGTCGGGAAAACCAGGCGCGAAGCTAAAGCTTGCGAATAGCGATTAAAATAAGATGCGTTTGTTGGTGTTAATAGCGAACCATGAAATGCGGTATCATCCTCATTTTCATTGGAATCATCTTCCACTTCTTCGATGACAAGTTCCGCGAATCGTGTGCTAGGCGGTTCCGCTTTATGTAAATGACTTTGCGTATCCGCGTGGAAAGTAAGCTTACCACCATTCGATTCCTTTGCCGAAGCCATGGCCCCGAAAAAGAAAAACGAAATAAATAATAAGTACACTTTTAAAAACCGCATAGAGCAAAAGTACAAATTTTCCGGGAAATTACCTTTGCCAAACCTTGGAGGATTGGCAAAGGTTCCCGGACAACGTTTTAAAATCCTATTTATTGCCTACTTTCCCTTCAACGAAGCTAAATATTCAACTACGTCGCGAATCTCACGTTTGCTCAACATCGAGCCCATCGGCGGCATAGATGAAGGGAAATTTTCACGCGATTTAATCCGACTCACCGCAATGCGCAATGGCTCCGCTTCGCCCGTTTTTAATTGAATTTCCTGATCCGTCTCTGAAATCAAAGAACCACTCACTTCTTGGCCATCGGTTAATGTCAACGAAATTGTCCCGTATCCCGGTGCAATCCGCGCACTTGGCTCAATTAATGCCTGGAGTATTTGCTCTCGCGTTAAGCGGCTCCCAATTCCCTTCAACGACGGCCCTACGATTCCTCCTTCGCCACCCACATTATGGCAACGAACGCATTGCGCCGCTTGATTCCGATTAAAAATAAAATTGCCTGCCTGTATATTTCCTCCAAACAAAGCCTCTTTAAATTCATCCGTCAATGTCCCCTTCGTTTTTAAGGCATCCAATTGCGCTACTAATTTTTCTTCCTTCGTCGCCTCAACCGCCTCCATCAAATCCAATTTAATTCCTGCAGCCAATTTTCCCTGCAACATGCGTGCAATCAAATCAGCTAATACCTCAGCGGTTTTTGCAGGAGCCATTTTGGCCATACTCTGCAAAACCTGTTGCTGCTCATTTTCTGTGCCTTTTTCAAAAATCGGATTAACGATTCCAGGCAATTGCGCCTTCGAGATCTCAATCTTATCCAAAGAACCCATCGCCAAACTGCGTACAGATCGATCCGAATCCTCCATTCCCTTTTGAATCAGTAATGGCAAATTCACATCCTGCATTTTAATCAATGAGGCTAATTGACCCCCACGAACCTTCGCATTTGGATGGTTTAAAAACAATTGTGTTTGTTCGGATGCCACATCTTTAATGCCTAATTCAGCCACCAATTCCCCCGTGGCATTCAATACCGCCATATTTTTACTACGAATAAACGACGGGATGATCGGCTGAACCTTAGCCACTACATCTTTTGCTTGGCGGTCCAATTTACCCCGATAGCGTCCATCCACGCGATCCAATACCGAAGGATCTCCCCACGTTCCCAACGTCGCAATCGCTTCCGCACGCATCGCATCTGAAATATCGGTGCGCTGGACGTACTTCACCAACAAATCGATTTCTTTGGAAGTACCCACACGCAAGCAAGCGTTGATAGCCCGACGAAGAATCACCTCAGATGTGATTGCCGTATTATTTAATGTTTCTGCTAAAGCAGGTAATGCCGCAGGAATCGATAAATCATCATGGATCGCACGTGCCGCTTCCGCAACGATGTACAAATCCGAATCCGACAGGAATCGTGCGACCTCAGGACTAGATAAACGTCGCAAAACCAAAACCGCCGCGATACGTAAAGAGCGATTCGGAGAAGAGGACAATGCTGCCATCGGTGCTACCTGTCCTATCCGACTCAACGCCAACACAGCCGCATGGCGGATGTACACATCCTCATCCTTATTCTGCTCGATCAATTTCAATAATGCCGGAACGGCTGTCGGTGCCTCCGTACGTCCTAAAGCCTGCGCCGCAAAGAATTGCACACGTGCTGATGACGACCCCAATGCCGCAATGAGCTCTTTTTCGGCACCTTTATAGCGCACATCCCCGATTACCTTCAATACCTGTGCCTGTATTTCGCTATCCGAATCAGCTAAGTAAGCAACTAAATTCGAGGCGATGGCATTGTTTTTGGCGGCCAATTGCCCGATTCCCCATATCCCATGAACCCGAGCTAATTGATTGTCTTTTTGGGCAATCGCCTTCCATAATTCAGCCGCTTGTCCACGGGCTACCAATTCAAATTGCGCCTTTTGACGAACGCGCATATCGTCGTAATACAATAAGCTAGCTAATTGTGGAATACCAGCTTTGGCATAATCCATCTGAATGTATGCTTTCGTTTTAGCTCTTTCCGCCTCTAAATCATTCGATTTTTGATCTACATCGATCTTCCAAACACGGCCAAAGTTCTTAATGTCCCAGCCAGTTACCCAATCCGCCGCATACAACGCACCCTCCGGACCAAAACGAATACCCGTCGGTAAAATACCACTGACCACATCCACCTCTGATTTAAAATCAAATGATGCCCCTTTTGGCTTCAGGTCAAATGACCAAATGTGTGAATTCATGGCCGTTCCCACAAACTCAACCAAGAAAAACTTATTCAACCACTTTTTACCCAATGCCGTTCCTGGATTAAAAATCATCCCCGTAGGTCCATTGTGGTAATTGCGAATCGGCGGAATGATATACGCCGCCTGACCTTCCCAACGCGGTATATATAATTTTTCGTCCATCCAAACTTTATACAAGTTGTTCTTAGGATCTGTGTACTTCCCATATTGCCAGTTTGAACGCCACCCAATATCCGCGCCCTCAACAATATGCACCAAACGCTCACTTTCACCCGGATGATCTCCGTCATTATCCGAGCTAATGATATTGCCATAATGATCAAACACAAATTCATGTGTATTTCGAATACCATATGCGACTATTTCAAAATCAGTACCATCCGGATTCGATCGTACCAAAACACCAGAATTCGGATTCGCCAATTTGCGTCCATCCACCGTCGTAATGTTCGCGCCGATATCCCCAATTTGCCAATAGATTTTCCCATCGGGTCCTTCGATTACACTCGACATCCCGTGTCCACCAAAACCAATATGTACGGCAAAACCAGTAGCAATTGATTTGGCATTTGTCCACAGACCTTTTTTGTGCGTGTTATCCAATCGCCATAAATCAGG
>CANHKE010000242.1 GCA_947461155.1 Cytophagaceae bacterium
CATATGTTCTAAACGAAAAAAACGTTTCTTTCGTATCAAGCCAATAAAAGGGGGACGAATCCCCCTTTATATTTATTTTTTATTCAATACTTCTAATTCGAAAACTAAAACCGAATTGGGTGCAATTGGTCCACGACCTTGGTCTCCGTAAGCTAACGTAGATGGAATGATAAACACCCCTTTTCCGCCTGCTTTCAACAACGTTAACGCTTCATTAAAACCTGGGATCATTTGGCCTAATGGCATTTCCGTGCTTGAACCCTTATCAAATTCTTTACCATCTAAAAACGTACCCCGGTAGTTTACGATCCAGGACTCACCCATCTGTGGCGTAGCTCCTTGACCTGGTTTTTCGATGCTAGCAAAAATACCAGAAGCGGTCTTCGTGAATTTTTTACCTGATTTAGCGATATAAGCTGCAATCATTGCGGGCTGTTGGGCAATTATTTTAGCTGCATCTGCTTTTGATTTCGCTGCTTGTCCAGCCATTTCTTTTTCAAAATCAGCTTTCGATTGTACTTTCAAAATCTTAACCGTGTACTTCAAATCTGTACCAGGCTTCAAGAATGGAGGCAATGGCGCTTGTACCGTTTTGGCTAAGCTATCGATAGGCACTAAAATAGTTGCCGAATCACCTAAGGACAATAAACGCAAGCCGTTTTCAAACGTTCCTTTGAATACACCTGGAGCACCTTGTGGCGCCTGAACCATCCCTTTTCCTGGTTGGCCATCTTTACGCGTATCCTGCAAAACAGAATCTGCACCATTTTTGATCACTAAATCAAACGTAATGATATCCCCATCTTTCAACTTCTTTGCGTTGTCGTCATGACTGTGGATTTGAATTTTCACTCCTTCAATTACTTCTACTTTATCCTTGTTACAAGCTGTCATCAAAACAGTAGCAGAAAATAGGACACCTAAGGTTTTACGCATGATTTCGTTGTTTATTTTTATAAATTTTTAACTCGATTAATTTCAGAAAGGTACAAAGGTAACACTTCTCGCAATTTTTCCTTCGCTTCCGCTAAACCACCTGCAGAAAATCGACCACCCGATGCATTCTTGTGACCACCTCCCTCAAAATAAGTAGACGCAAATTGATTCACAGCAAACGGCTCAATGGACCGAAAAGATAGCTTAACGCCATCCGGACGCTGAATCATACAAATCGACCAGACAGCACCTTCCAGCTGCAAACCGTAATTAACAACCCCTTCGGTATCGCCCGGTTGCGAATGAAATTGTTTTTGGTCTTCGTCCGTAATCCACATCAAAGCCAAATGATACTCGGGTAAATAATCCAGGCGATTGGCCAACACATGGCCCAAGAAACGTAGGCGGTGTAAACTCGCCGAATCAAACACCTTGCGATGAACCGCATTTGTATTCACACCCTTTTTGATTAGTTCGGCGACGACCTCATGTACGTGTGCCGTCGTATTCGGATGCCGAAAAGATCCCGTATCCGTCATTATGCCGGAATAGAGACATGAACCCATATCCGTGTCGATTAAATCTGCATCCCCCCATTCTTGAATCAAATCAAAAATCAACTCACAGGTAGAAGCCGCAATCGTGCGGTGATAATAATAATCCGCAAAATCCTCTGGATCCAAATGGTGATCAATCACCACTTTTTGACATCGAGCTGCTTCCACCCACTTCGCCAAACCATGCAATCGCTGCATACCCGAAAAATCGAGGCAAAAAAGCCAGTCGGCCGATTGAATTAATCCTTCAATTTGAACTTTATGTAAAACATTTTCAAAATCATATATATCCGCTGCTCCGGGCATCCAAGTCAAGTTGACCGATAAGCCCGACGGAACTACCACCACGGCCTTCAAGCCCTTCTTAATCAAGTACTTTTGCCATGCCAATGAAGAACCGATGGCGTCGGAATCCGGATTAAAATGGGTTGTTATAACAACTTGTTGGCCAGGAACTAAGGCAGCACGAAGTGCGGTAATTGAAGACATATGTATAGGTAAAGCCCTTTTGATTTGGGCGTTCGCAAAGTTAGAGATAAATTTGTCAAAAAGTAGAAAAAACGAAATGCCAACAAACAGAACATTTACCATGATTAAACCGGATGCCATCTTGGATGGATTCACGGGTCCGATCATTCAACAAATTGAAGAAGCGGGATTTAAAATCATCGCCTTGAAAAAAATTCATCTAAGTGCGGAAGAAGCGGGAGCGTTTTATGCGGTACATAAGGAGCGTCCATTTTACGGGGAGCTTTGTGAATACATGTCATCTAATTCCATCATTCCCATGGTATTAGAAAAAGAAAATGCGGTAGAAGATTTCCGTGTACTTATCGGGGCCACTGACCCAGCAAAAGCAGATGAAGGAACAATCCGAAAAAGATTTGCACGTTCATTAAGCTCGAACGCCATTCATGGATCAGACTCGGATGAAAATGCAGCAATAGAAGGCGCTTTTTTCTTTACGCCTACTGAATTAAAATAAGCCTATTTGTGCTTAAAGAATAGAAAACCGTTCTCTTCCTTGATTAAAATCAAGTTCGGATGGTAGCGGTAACGATCCTCGACATTCGTCTTCATCACAAAATAGGTGGGGCGATCTGTCGAGGATTTTTGCATTAATTCCTCTCCGGTAGGGCTGTACGCCTGCTTTTGGAAATATAACAAATGGGCAAAAGACTTAAAACCCACCGGCTCAATGAAGACTTTTTGACCTACACGCGAAATGTAAAAATCCAATGGAGTCGCTTGGGTATAGCCTTCAATTTTAGGAACAACAATGGCCATATAAGCCATAATAACCAAAACCGAAGCACCCATGAAAGGACCGATGTGTCTCATTTGAACCTGTTTGCGAACAATAGTCCATAACACAATGACCCCAAAAAACACGCCTATTCCAATCTCCCAGCCTTCCCAATATACAGGCGCCTGTAAATTTCCTTGAACAAAAACATCCTTGATGTACACACTATACTCCCCCGCATGCATCCCGATCCAAGGAACGAGTGTCAAAATCGCCGCTAAAATCAAACCGACAATGCCTAAAAAAATCGAATAAGCCCGTTTCCAAACCCATTGACCAGCTAGCCACTCGAGCAACACAAGCGCAGAAAAATACGTCAGCGGTATCCAGCACATACTGGAATAATGGACGATTTTCGTCTTAACGATACTAAATAGAAGCAAGACTACCCAAAACAAAACTTGCATCCATTGGCTCAAAGCCGCAGGTTGCTTGCGCGAAAACAAACGTGGACCCGCCCAAATCGAAATGGGAAAACAACCCAGAAGCAATACAAAAAAGTGGTAATAAAACGGTTGGCCATGCCCGGCATCGCCGGTCGTCAGCAAGCGCACTTGATAGGCAAAGAAATCGATTAAAATCCCCCATCCTAACTTCCAAACAATTAGGGCATACCAGGAAACAAAAAGTAAAATGGCCAATAAACCTGCGACTAAAACGCCTGTAAACAATCGTTTAAACCGTTCGAAAACCTCTGCACGATGCAGTATTGCAAAGACAAAAATCGTCAATCCCCAAAGCAATAATGCCAC
>CANHKE010000243.1 GCA_947461155.1 Cytophagaceae bacterium
AACTACTACCTTAGCACCAGAATTTCGTACACAAAAACGCTCGCCAGCCATACCAGCCAAATATGCCTCACCGGAAGTTGCGCCATAAAATGACACATTTCCTACAATTGAATTCTCAGAAGCTTTAAATGACGCAACTGGTGAAGGGTAAGCCACTAATGTAGCTCCACATAGACCTTTACCAATATAATCGTTGGCATCCCCTTCGATTTCAAATTTAATCCCTTTAACAGAGAAAGCTCCAAATGATTGCCCAGCAGTACCCTTAAATTTAATATTGATCGTATTTGCTGGAAGTCCTTTTGCACCATACTTCTTGGTAATCTCGTTCGATAAAATGGTCCCTACGGAACGATTTACATTGATAATATCTAGTTCGCCATGTACAGATTGACCTTTGTCAATTGCGGGTTGTGCTATTTTTAACAATTCCCAATCCAATTGATCAGCTAGTCCATGATCTTGTTCCTCTGACTTGAAGACAGCAACATCTTCTGATAAATTAGCAGGAACCAGAATTGGGCTTAAATCTAAACTCTTGAATTTCCAATGAGTGGATAAATCTTTCATCTCTAGTAAATCCACTCGTCCAACCATCTCTTCTAATTTACGGAAACCTAACTCTGCCATTATTTCGCGTAATTCTTGAGCTAAGAAGTAGAATAAATTAACTACATGGTCAGCTTGGCCCGTATAAAGAGCACGTAATTCAGGATTTTGCGTAGCTACACCCACTGGGCACGTATTTAGATGACATTTACGCATCATAATACAACCAGCAGTCACCAAAGCCGCCGTGGCAACTCCAAACTCCTCGGCTCCGAGTAATGCAGCAACCGCAATATCTTTACCGGTTTTAATTTGACCATCCGCTTGAATGGTTACACGTCCGCGCAACTTATTTTTCACTAAGGTTTGGTGCGTTTCCGCCAAACCAAGTTCCCAAGGTAATCCAGCATGGCGAATCGATGATAATGGCGAAGCACCCGTACCACCATCGTAACCTGCAATTAATATATGATCTGCATGTGCTTTGGCTACACCAGCAGCAATAGTACCTACTCCAGCTTCAGAAACTAATTTAACCGATATTCTGGCAGCTCTATTGGCATTCTTTAAATCAAAAATTAATTGAGCTAAATCTTCAATCGAATAAATATCATGATGTGGTGGTGGAGAAATTAGACCAACACCTGGCGTACTGTGACGCGTTTTACCTATCCAATCGTCTACTTTATGACCTGGTAGTTGACCACCTTCACCCGGCTTAGCGCCTTGAGCCATTTTTATTTGTAACTCTTTCGCATTCGTTAAATAATGTGCAGTTACACCAAAACGACCGGAAGCAACTTGCTTAATGGCAGAATTCATGGAATCCCCATTTGCCATTTTTTCAAAACGAATAGGATCCTCTCCCCCTTCACCTGTATTTGATTTACCACCAATTCGATTCATTGCAATAGCAAGTGTCGTATGGGCCTCATAAGATATAGATCCGAAAGACATGGCTCCCGTGGCAAATCGAGAAAGAATATTTTCGATTGGCTCAACTTCATCAATGGAAATTGACTTATTTGATTTGAATTTTAATAAACCACGTAAGGTAATCGACTTCTTACTTTGATCATCGATCAATTGTGCATATTTCTTATACACCGCATAATCGTTTTGCTTGGTAGCCTGTTGCAACAAATGTATCGTTGCTGGATTAAATAAATGCTCCTCTCCTCTTTGCTTCCATTGGTAAATACCACCAACTTCCAATTTAGGTGATTCTTGCTTCAATAGCTGATACCCAGAAGCATGTTTAATCAATGCTTCCTTCGCAATTGTATCTAAGTTAATACCACCTATTCGAGAAATAGAACCTGTAAAATAAGTATCAACAACTTCTTTACCGATACCTAAGATTTCGAAAATTTGAGCACCCTGATAAGATTGTAACGTTGAAATACCCATTTTAGAGAAAATCTTCAAAAGTTCTCCATTAACGGCCTTTATATAATTGTATTCTAATTTGTCATAACTCAAGTCTTTATTTACAAAGCCTTGATCCTTCATTGCCTTGATTGTTTCGAAAGCCATATATGGATTCACAGCACTTGCTCCGTAACCGATTAATGTAGCGTAATGATGTGTTTCCCAAACATCTCCAGCTTCAATAATAATACCTACTTTCGCCCTTTTCTTAGTACGAATCAGATGATTATGCACAGATGCTAAAGCCAATAAGGAAGGAATTGGAGCATGTGAACTATCAATTCCGCGATCCGTTAATAATATAATCGAATACCCATCATCTACAGCATCTTCTGCATACTGATTGATTCGTTCTAATGCTTTCTTCAAAACACCCTCTTCTTCAGATGCTCGAAAAGTCATATGAATCGATTTGGTTTGGAAATTTTCATGGTCGATCCATCGAATCTTTTCAACTTCTTTATTACGTAAAACAGGTTGCTGAATCTCAATTTGACGACAGTGGGTCGGACTCTCTTCTAATAAATTCGATAATCCACCGATATCCGATAAAAGCGACATAACCATTCTCTCCCGAATCGGGTCAATTGGAGGATTTGTAACCTGCGCAAATAATTGCTTAAAATAGGAAGAAAGATGCTGCGCCTTTTCAGACAAAACAGCTAGTGGGGTATCGATACCCATCGAACCTAATGCTTCTTTACCTGTTTCGGCCATTTGAGCCAGTACGATACGAATATCTTCCGTCGTAAAACCAAAAATTTGTTGTCTCGATACTAATTCGATGGCTTTAGGTTGCCTATACTCACTTCCGGCCTCAGGCAAATCTTCAACACGAATTTTATTATTTAATAACCATTCGCCATAAGGTTGCTGTTGGCAAATTTTCTCCTTTAATTCTTCATCAGGAATAATTCGACCTTGTTCCATGTCCACAACAAACATTTTACCAGGCTGCAAACGTCCTTTGGAAACAATGGTAGATGGATCTAAGTCCAGGACACCTGCTTCGGAAGCCATAATTACATGATCATCAGAAGTAACCCAGTAACGAGATGGACGCAAACCATTTCGATCTAAGGTCGCTCCGATCATCTTACCATCAGTAAAAGAGATACTTGCTGGACCATCCCAAGGTTCCATCATCGCTGCATGGTACTCGTAGAAGTCCTTTTTATACTTTTCCATACTCTCATTGCCGTCCCATGCTTCAGGAATAAGCATCATCATGACATGAGGTAATGAGCGACCAGTCAAGTACAATAATTCGATCGCGTTATCTAAAATAGCAGAATCAGATTGACCCAGGCTACAAACAGGAAGAATCATATCTAATTCCTCTTGTGTAAAATATTTACTTGAAAACAACGCTGATTGCGCTTGCATCCAAGAGGAATTACCTTTTACCGTATTAATTTCTCCATTATGAGCGATGAATCGAAAAGGTTGAGCTAGTTTCCATTCTGGGAATGTATTCGTCGAAAAACGTGAATGTACAATGGCTAAAGCTGAGGTAAAGTTTTCTTGAAAAAGATCTAGAAAATAACCTGGCACCTGCATTGTTGTCAA
>CANHKE010000244.1 GCA_947461155.1 Cytophagaceae bacterium
AAAGAAAACCGGATTCGAAGTATTTACAGGTCAAAAAATTGAATTAAGCCTGAATGGTCAAATTCAAGCAATTCCATCCCAACCCGATACGAGAGAAAAATATAGCGGGTTAACGTATCAAATACCAACAAGACAAGGAGAGCCATTAACCATCACCAAATATGCGGTTAATTTAAGTTCAGAAAATCATGATGCATCTGTACTTGAAACACATGGCATTGCCTATCTGAACCGAATCAGTACGAAAGGTTTTGAAACCATGAAAATGGAACAAGCAGAAGCTTGGGCCGCCAAATGGGCCATTAATGATGTTGTTATTAAGGGGGATGTGTCGGCCCAACAAGGCATTCGGTTTAATATATTCCAATTAAATCAAACCTACACAGGCGCAGATGATCGATTAAATATTGGACCTAAGGGATTTACCGGAGAAAAATATGGTGGATCGACCTATTGGGATACAGAAGCCTATTGCATACCGTTCTATTTGGCAACAGCCCCAGAGAATGTATCTAAAAATCTCCTTATCTACCGTTGGAAACAACTAGATCGCGCCATCGAAAATGCCGGGAAACTTGGATTTGACAAAGGTGCTGCCTTGTATCCCATGGTGACGATGAACGGGGAGGAATGCCACAACGAATGGGAAATCACGTTTGAAGAAATTCACCGGAATGGTGCAATCGCTTATGCGATTAAAGATTATGTAGATTACACAAATGATCGAAAACATCTCGCGGACTATGGCTGGGAGGTGTTAATTGGAATTTCACGTTTTTGGGCCCAACGGGTTAATTGGTCTGAACACCAACAAAAATACGTGATGCTTGGTGTGACAGGACCAAATGAATACGAGAATAACGTAAATAATAATTGGTACACCAACTATTTTGCTGTTTGGTGTTTGAAATACACCTTGCAAGTATTAGCTGAAATAAAAGCAAACTATCCTGAGATTACGGCAGAAAAACTTGCCAAAACACATTTTGACACGAAGGAGATCGCGCAGTTTGAACACATCATTCAAAACATGTATTTCCCAAGAGATGAACAAAAAGGGATCTTTCTACAGCAAGATGGATTCCTTGATAAAGTTATTGCCCCAGTAGATTCAATACCAGCGGGACAGCGTCCAATCAATCAAAATTGGTCTTGGGATCGTATTTTGCGCTCTTGCTACATCAAGCAAGCTGATGTTTTACAAGGCTTATATTTCTTTGAAACAGACTTTACGAAAGAGGAAATTGAACGTAATTACAATTTCTACGAACCCATTACGGTTCATGAATCTTCATTAAGTCCTTGTGTACACAATATTTTAGCGGCCAAACTGGGCAAGGAAGATAAATCGTATGAATTCTACACACGTGCTGCACGTTTAGATTTAGATGATTACAATAACGATACAGAGGACGGTTGCCACATTACAAGTATGGCAGGCACATGGATGTCGATAGTCAAAGGGTTTGGCGGGATGATGATTGCAAATAATCAATTAAGTTTTAATCCATTCCTTCCGAGTCATTGGGATGAATATTCATTCAAAATCAATTTCAGAGCAAATCAATTACATATTACGATACACAAATCGGGAATTGAAATTGAAAACCTCTCCACATCCCCTATAACTATCCGAGTTAAAGAGGAAGCTTATACCATTGAAGGGAAAAGTAAGACAATCATTTAGCAAAAAAGGCCAGGATTAATTCCTGGCCTTTTTCCTGTTACACCAAATCAATATCGGGGGTGGATGTATCTGTCAAAGGAACACCTGCTCGTTCCTTACGAGCAATACGCGAAAATAAACTAACTTCTTGAACAAATAAAAATGTAAAAAGCAGTTTTACGAAAGAGGTATGGTATTTCAACTGATCATAAAATTCGGGCGCAGCCGCCTTAATTTTAGGCAAATTATTCCAAGGGACAGAAGGCATGTCATGATGTTCATTGTGGTAGCCCACATTCATGTTGACCGTATTCAAAGGCCCATAATAACTATAGGTTTCCTGCAACTTGTCAATAACCAAATAATGTTCTTGGATCCATCGGGCGCCTAATGGATGAAGGCCAACAGAAAATAAGAAACTTAAACCTAAATAAGCTAATGCTGGCCAACCCCAGAAATAAACAATTAAACTATCAAATACCAGTTGCGCGACGATATTAAAGATAACACTGCGATCAAACACGGCTAATTCCATGCAACGAATCGTTCGAAAACCTTGAAAAAAAGGATATAAGAGTAGCCAAATGATTTTACCAATGGAATAATTATTAATCAATTTAGCCTCCCAATAATCAGGTAAATCAGCATCTAATTCGTGAACGCCTTGAAACGCATGGTGCTTCAAATGATAATTCTTGAAAGAAATAGCTGTGGGAAATAAAGACGGGAAATTGGCGATAATACCAGCCACGACATTCCAGCCGGTTCGTTTAAAGATTAAATTATGCGCAGATTCATGAATACAGACAAATAGCGTGTGCGTCGGAAAAGCGCCAATACACCAAGCAACGCCGACAATCCACCACCAAGATGCATCTTTTATAAAATAGGCGATACCTATTTGTAAGGAAACACACGCTAGAATCCAAACAAACGTCATCGGGTTTTTCCCAATTAATTTTTTGATCTCGGGATGTTTTTTAATTAAATCACGTGTTCGCTGACGATGCGGCTCAGCACCTTCAACCCAAGTAAAATCTGATAAAGTTGGCATAGTAAACTAATTTTAATCCTATCAAAGGTACTATTTCGGCTGATTATCTGACGATTTACAAAAAATAAACTTGATTTATGACAATTTGGCATAATGTGACACGAATATATGAAGTGGCATTATCCTTGTGTAAAAGGGTGAAAATTAAAAAAAATAATCATGGGAAAAATTATTGGAATTGACTTAGGTACCACCAATTCATGTGTGGCGGTTATGGAAGGGAATGAGGCTGTTGTTATCGCTAATTCAGAAGGTAGAAGAACGACACCCTCCATTGTAGCATTTTTAGAGAATGGGGAACGTAAAGTGGGTGATCCTGCCAAAAGACAAGCCATTACAAATCCTCAGAATACGATTTCATCTGTGAAGCGATTCATGGGCAAAAAGTATTCAGAAGTAAATTCAGAGTTAAAAACAATCTCATATCAAGTTGAGCAAGGAAATAACGACACACCACGTGTTCGTATCGGTGATCGTTTATATACGCCACAAGAGATTTCAGCACAAATTTTGACGAAAATGAAGCAAACTGCGGAAGACTATTTAGGTCAAACCGTAACGGAAGCTGTCATTACTGTTCCTGCTTATTTTAATGATGCAGAACGTCAAGCGACGAAAGAAGCTGGTCAAATCGCTGGTTTAGAAGTTAAGCGTATCATCAATGAGCCTACAGCTGCAGCATTAGCTTATGGCGTAGATAAAGGTGGTAAAGATATGAAAATTGCTGTTTTCGACTTAGGTGGTGGTACGTTTGACGTATCAGTACTTGAATTAGGCGATGGAGTATTTGAAGTAAAATCAACGGATGGGGACACGCACTT
>CANHKE010000245.1 GCA_947461155.1 Cytophagaceae bacterium
ATGTGGTTAGTGACTATTTTGTTTGATAATCCGCATTTTCCGGGACTCAGCTTGCCGATCAAATTGCCCTATTTTACGGGATATTTAGGATATCTCGTCCTCGGTTACTACCTCGCTACGCGTCCTGTTTCGAAGGCCTTTGCTTGGATTTTATTTATAGCAGGAACGCTTTGGACGATGGAAGGGACCTATTTGCAATCAATCGAAGATGGGAAATTTTATGGTTTGTTATATGCCAATTTTTCACCGAGTGTGGTGATGTCGACCGCCGGGTTATTTATGCTCTTTAAGGCCTATGAAGGCACCATTCCTGGGACAAGCCGCGTGCGGGATTGGATCAGTTCGCATAGTTATGGCATTTATTTAATCCATATAATTGTATTGTTTTACTTGGTGAAAATCAAGATTTATGGGGCCATGTGGCATCCGAGTATAGGTATTCCTTTGACTGCTTTTACCTGTTTAATCCTATCTGGCGTGATCGTTTGGGTGTTACGTAAAATACCTGGAATGAAAAACCTCGCAGGTTAGGGGTTTTTTACACCTTTGGCCAACCGTTTGTTGCAAGTATCGTAAAAGAATAAGTTTTAATTAATGATTTTACCATCTTGCATCTCGATGATGCGCGATGTTTTATGCGCAAATTCATTGTCATGCGTCACAATCAATAGTGTTTGGTGGAATTCCTCAGCCAACTGCTGGAAGGTCTGAAATACGATATCACTATTTTTTTTATCCAAATTACCCGTCGGCTCATCGCCCATAATCAACAACGGATCATTGATTAATGCGCGCGCAATCGCCACGCGCTGTTTTTGTCCGCCAGATAATTGGTTTGGCATTTTAAGTGCTTCATTTGAAATACCCAGCACTTTCAATTTTTCGTAGGCACGATGCTCCACTTCGGATTCGCTGTATTTACCTAATTTAAGCCCGGGAAGCATCACATTTTTCAATACCGTAAATTCATTCAGCAAATAGTGAAACTGAAAGACAAACCCGATTTTTTCATTTCGAACACGTGCCAATTCCCGTTCTGATTTGTCGGCCATCACCACCGAATCAATCGACAAATTCCCCGTGTAGTCGGTGTCCATCGTCGACAGAATATACAGCAACGTGGATTTGCCGCAGCCTGATTTTCCAATCACCGATACGAATTCACTCTGGTTGAGACTGAAGTTGATGTTGTCCAACACCTTGACCGTCATGGGATCATGAAAGTATTTAGTGATATTGGTCGCCCGTAAAACTTCTTTGTGCGTATGTGACATATTTATTTTCCGCGAATAATAATGACAGGGTCTATTTTGCTCGCTTTTCTAGATGGAAAATAGCCAGCAAAGTAGGTGGTAACCAATGAAAATATGCCTCCAATCACATAAAATGCCGGATTGTAGTTGATGGGATACGTTTTAATCGTAGGCAGTGAATCCGTATTAAATGGAATGTTGTCTATGATGTTTGACATTCCGAATCCAACTAACAAGCCGAGTGTCCCTCCGAAAACCCCGATGCTTAGCGCGATGAAAATGAAGATCAGATTCACGTCACTACCTGAAAAACCAATGGCTTTCATGATTGCAATGGAATCCATTTTCTCGTAGATCATCATGTTTAGGATGTTGTAAATACCAAATCCAGCAACGATCAAAAGTGTAACCCCTACGGCATACGAAATGATACTTCGGATTGAACTTCCCGTTTCAAACTGCGAATTGGCTTGTTGGATATCAATCGCATCCGTCTCGTAATAGCGTTGGTATTCTTTCGCCATCTCGGGTGCTTGTAGGATATCTTTTAGTTTCACTTGAATATCGGTAATGTAATTATTGGATACGCCTAATAATTTCTGTGTTGTGCTGATGGAACAATAGCTTTGCACTTTATCCAAATCTTGAAGGCCCGATTGGAAATAACCAACCACCTTGAGCTGCAAACGTTCGCCTTTACTGGTTGTCACTTGTACGACATCACCGATCTTCGCAGCCATTTTGTCGGCTACTCCTTTGCCCAAAATGATGCTATTGGGTATGTTTTTCAGGTCTAGGTAGTTGCCGCTCGTGACGTAATCACTAAACATGAATAGTCGGTTTTCTTCATCTGGGTCAATACCATTGATTACGCCGGTTAGGTCGATGGTGCCCACATTATAAAATACTTGTGCATTGATTTTTGGGGCAACCCCTAACACGCGAGCATCTTGTTTGATGGCTTGCATGATTTGCGCACTGTTGTACAATTCGAGCCGTTGGTTTTTCGGTTTAACCGAATTAATGAAGTTAGTCGAATTGGGAGACAATAAATCGACCGGTTGGTTTTTGGACACATTGATGTCGTGGTACAGGCGAATGTGGGCCGTTCGGTTCATGATCAAACCGTCCAATAAATCATTCAAGCCATTCATAAAGCCAAGTAGGGTTACAAACATGGCGATACTGAAGGTGACACCCACCGCTGCGACAAGCGTTTGTTTCCACCTCGCGAGAAGCAGTGAAATTGAAACTTGAACGATTAATTTGATGTTCATTATTTCGGTTTTATCACTTGATCTTGACTGCTAAGACCGCTCAAGATTTCGGCTTTTTGAAAATCCGTTAAGCCGAGTTTGACGATCCGGGTGTTGCCGTCTTGTAATGTCACAATTGAATCGTTTTTCAAGTAGTTGCGTGGCAGAATTAAAGCGTTTTGTTTGGTCTGTAAAATGATATTGGCCTCAAAAGTTACATTTGGATATAGTTTAGGTGGCGCTTTTGTGAAATGCGCTTCTACGGTAAAAGTTTTATTTCGCTCGTTCATGATGGACGCAATCTGGCTCACTTCGGCTTCAAAAACTTGATTTTTGTACGCATCAAACGTAACGGCTACGCGCTGGCCTAATTTTACACCAAAGATGTCATTTTCATCTACCTGCATGTCAAGCGTTAATTGTTGTGTATTTCCCAAAATGGCGATGGGTGTTTGTGGGCTGACGAGTTCTCCTTTTTCCTTCAACAGGTTGAAGACGGTGCCGTTCACTTGACTTTTTAAGATAAAATCTTCGGATTGTCTGGCTGAAATTTGTACGTTTTTCTTGGTCTGCGCAGAGCTGAAATTGATTTGTCTACGTAAGTCCGTCAATCGTTGTTTCGCTGACAGGTAATTCGATTTTGAACTTTGGAAATTCAATTCGGCTTGCTCGTACGCAACGCGTGTGCCTACTTGCTGGTTCCAAAGCGCCTTTTGGCGAACAAATAGGCTTGAATCCAATTTAAGTTTTGCTTTAGACGTTTGCGCGAATGCTTCTGCTTCGACGAGTTTACCTTGGTTATTTGCCTGGTCGTTGAAGTTGGCGGCCAATTGCGCATTTTCTAAATTATATTTTTGTGTTTCATTCGAGACGCGCAATAAGGGCGTGCCTACGCGGACCTCTTGACCTTCTTGCACGTAAATTTCTTCGATGATGCCACTGACAGAAACGAATGCTTGGTATTGGTTGGCCGATTTAATCGTGCCGGATGCGTAAATCGATTCGGTGATGCTACCCGTGGTCGG
>CANHKE010000246.1 GCA_947461155.1 Cytophagaceae bacterium
CTTTCGGTGCGATTTTTTTCATGGTGTTGTTGGTTAACAAGCTGGTTCCGATTAGCGCGGAACTGGTTTTTAAAAAGTCTCTGCGTGAATTAGATTCGTTCATGTGCTTTAAGGTTTATTCATGCTTTCGTCAATATTAAATAGGGCATTGGCGACTAAGGTTTTGGCCACTAAATTCGCCGCATCCCGTGGTTTTTCATTATCCGAACACAGTTTTAAAAAGGCCATTGTCTCTTTCGGATGTGTCTGATAATAGGCCAAGGTCTTCGTGTAAAAGGCATTCAATTTTTCTGCCTTTGCGGATGAAATGTCCTTGCCAAATAAATCAGCATAGCTTTGTTGGATAAATCCCATTCCTTTTTCAGCGTATTTGCGCGCAAAAAATTGCGACGCTTCCAGGAATACGGGATCATTTAAGGTATTCAATGCTTGCATCGGCGTGTTCGTTCTTATCCGTCTCGACAAACAAATATCGCGTGTTCCTGCATCGAACGTCACCATCGTGGGGTATGGACTACTGCGTCTCCAATACGTATACAAGGAGCGTCGCCACTGATCTTCGCCATCGCTTTTTTTCCATTGCATACCGCTATAAGGCGCATTCCAAACGCCATCGGGTTGTTCTGGCATCACACTTGGTCCACCGAGTTTTTGGCTCAACAAACCCGACCAAAGCAAGGCTTGATCGCGGAGTTGTTCCGGGCTTAATCGTACACGTGGCCCGCGGGTAACGTAGCGGTTATTGGGGTCTTTCTCCCGGGTTGTTTGGTCCACGATGGAGGATTGTTGGTAACTTGCCGACATCACCACGTATTTCAAAAATGCCTTGGGTTGATATTTAAAATCAACCTGAAATTTATAAGCCAAATGATCCAATAATGCCTGGTTTACAGGTGCGAGCCCTTGGCTTCCTAAGTCCTCCAATGTTTCCACAATCCCGATCCCAAACAATTGTTCCCAGAAGCGATTCACAGCTACGCGGGCAGTGAGTGGATTGTTTGCGCTTCCGATCCAATTCGCTAATTCCAAGCGATTGGATACCGGGCCATTTTTGAAAAGTGCCGGAATTCCGGGCTGAACGGCTTCGGCCTGATTCAACCAAGATCCGCGCGTAAAGACACGTGTCGTCCGGGTGTAGTCGGCTGGATTTTCTAACATCACCGGTGTCGTTATTTCCGGTTCGGTGGCGATGGCCTGTAAGGCTAATTTTTCAAAATCAGTGGATTTCAGTTGGCCTGGAACCTCCGGCAACAAAACCCAAAAACCAATGGTGGCCGTCGTTTGATCTGGCTTCGTTTTGACGTTCAGGAATTCCCAAACAAGATCTTGTTTTCCTGGCAACGACGGAATCGTCACAAACAGGTAGGCCCAGCCTTTCACAAACTGGCCTTTGGGTTTCGCATATTTCTCTTGCAGCGTTGTGTCTAATTTGATGCGGGCGACAATCGGCCCTGTTTTCGTGCCTTGGTGAATATTCAAGTACGTAGGCGCTGGACCTGAATTCCGGCAGGCGATTAAAAGCTTAGTTTTCCCCATCATCGGTACCGCCTTAAATCGCGCGGATCCTTTGTTTCGAATGGCTAAATATTTATTGTCGGCCAATGCCCCATTTTCAAATTGGTCCGCCCAATGTGGATGGATTTTCGGTTCCACAAATCGGATCATTTGGCCCCAGGCTTGTTGGGTCGCCACCGGCTGATTGACCAAGAAAGTTTTCAGCTGCGCGATCGTCTTTTCATTCGCTGGAGTATGGTGTTTGTATGTAGGCGAATCGTCCGGAATATCTTCATCACGCGCATTGTTGAAAAAAGCCATGTATTTGTAATACTCCTCGTGACGAATCGGGTCATAGGGGTGCGAGTGGCATTGCACACAGCCAAAACTCGTTCCTTGCAAAACCTCCCACGTGGTATTCACTCGATCTAATATCGCTGCTGTCCGGAACTCTTCGTCTTCTGTTCCGCCTTCGTCGTTATTGGTCGTATTGCGGTGAAATGCTGTCGCGATGTAGTCGGCCTCTTTCGGATTTGGAAGCAAATCCCCCGCTAATTGTTCCTTGATGAATTGGTCATAGGGCTTATTCTGATTGAACGACGCGATGACATAATCCCGGTATTTCCAGATGCTACGCCCTTCATCTTTCTCATAGCCTTTGGTATCCGAATAGCGCGCCAAATCCATCCACATCGCCGCCCATTTCTCCCCAAAATGTGGCGACTTCAGGAGTTTGTCTACTTGCTTTTCATAGGCTTCATCGGATTCGTCTTGTTCAAATGCCCGGTAGTCTGCCGCTGTGGGCGGAAGCCCGGTTAAATCTAGGTATAGCCGACGAAGCAAATCCGCTTTTTCAGCTTGATTCGTATGCGCCATTCCTTGGTTTTTTTGCTCTGCCTGAACGAAATAGTCGAGGTCATTTTGTGCCCAGGAGGCTTTAATGCCCACAAAAGAGATTGCTTTTTCAAACCAACTCCCCGCTGGGATGCTGGGCGCCTCCAAAGGCTGATAGGCCCAATGTTCGCCCCAATTTGCGCCTTCTTTGACCCAAGTAGTTAATAAATCGATTTCTTCTTCGGATAAAGCGGGCCGCTGGTACGGCATTTTTTCTTCTGGGTCTTGACTATGTAGGCGCTGTATGAATGAAGATTGTTCCGGATGTCCGGGAATGATAGCTGGTTTTCCGGACTTCGTTTTTCCTAGGGCTTCCGCTTGAAACAGTAAACTAAACCCGCCTTGCTTTTTGACACCCCCGTGACAGGAGATGCAATTCTTATTTAAGATGGGTTTGATCTGCGTGCTATAATCCACTTTTTGTGGCTTATTTAAAACAACATAGGCGGTGATTCCCGCGATGCAAAGGCCCAGAAAAAGGAATCGTTTTTTCATGGTCTACGCCAAAATCGGGTTAATCACTTTTCCGTATACGTCGGTCAAGCGGAAATTTCGCCCTTGGAATGGATAGGTAAATTCTTCGTGGTTGATGCCCAAACAATGCAAAATAGTGGCTTGCAGATCATAAACAGATGTTTTTCCTGAGACAGTCGAATAGCCTAAATCATCTGTTTCCCCCAAGGACATTCCAGGTTTGATTCCTGCGCCGGCCAGCCACATCGTAAACGCTTCTGTGTGGTGATCGCGTCCAAAGAAACTTTGTTTTTGACCTTCGCGATTTTCTTGCATGGGGGTTCGGCCAAATTCCCCGCCCCAGACGATGAGTGTTTCGTCCAATAAACCGCGTTGTTCTAAGTCAATTAATAAAGCTGAAACCGCTTGGTCGGTTTCCAAGCATTTTTGATGTAAGCCATAATCCACGGAACCGTCTTTGCTCGTGCCGTGTGCGTCCCAGCCCCAATCAAATAGCTGAACAAAGCGAACGCCCTTTTCGACCATTTTGCGGGCCAACAAGCAATTATTGGCAAAGGATTCTTTTCCCGGATTTGTGCCGTACAACTGGTGAATGTATGCTGGCTCTTTGCTGATGTCCATGACGTCCGGCACCGAACTTTGCATTTTATAGGCCATCTCATATTGCGC
>CANHKE010000247.1 GCA_947461155.1 Cytophagaceae bacterium
AATTTTTCGCCTCGTTTGATGACGAACCAGCGAAGGGTTTGATGGGCTACGATGACCGGTTTTTCCGCATACGGATATACTTGTAGCGTATCTTTTTTAGTTACGTAGTAAATGCGTTCCCCTTTTTTGATCACCTGACCTAAAAAAGCATCCGCATGTTCCGCCGGAAAAACAAAGTCATTTTTCGGATCTCCGCCGATGGTGTTCACGCCTTCGTTCAACCAAAACAACCCGGCTAAATTCAACCAGCCGTTTTCAGATTTCAAACTCGTAATACGGGCTTGATGAAAAGCCTCAATTTCTTGCAGGTACGTCTCCCCCATCCGAAAACCGAGTAGTGTGATGCCAAGAGCCGCTAATATCAAAATGCGCATAAAAAATGATTAAAAAGTGAACGCTACCGGGGGCTACAACTCACTCAGCAGGTATCAAAAGTCGAAAATTTGCATGATATTTCACACACCACTCGTCATTTTATCAAAAACATGATAAATTGACAGCTTAAACATGTTAACCCTATGAAAAAAATCGCACTAGGCATTATTGGCCTCCTCATTGTCATTCAGTTCATTCATCCGGAACGGAACACCAGCAACGACAACACCTACGCTATTTCGAAGAAATACATCATCCCGGATCATGTCAACACGATTTTGACGAATGCATGTAATGACTGCCATACCAATCAGTCGACCTATCCTTGGTATGCAAACATCCAGCCCGTAGGTTTTTGGTTAAACCACCACATCGAAGAAGGCAAGCAACATTTGAACTTTTCGACCTTTACCAAAATGCCCATCGCAGTTCAAAACCATAAGCTAGAAGAGGTCATCGAGACAGTTGAAGAAGGCGAAATGCCAATGCCGTCTTATACATATTTAGGCTTGCACCCAAAAGCGAACTTAAGTGCGGAGGAAAAAGGACAGTTAATTGCCTGGGCAAAAGCGCAGATGGATACGCTAAAAGCAACGTATCCAGCCGACAGCCTTAAAATGAAACCACGTCCGAAACGCGACTAAATGAAATAAAATAAGGCAATAGCCCCTATTCCCAAAACGAGCCAAAGCAACCCATTGGCTCGTTTTTTCTTAATAAATAACAAGAGAATCAATCCCGTCAATGAAATCACGGTCATAAAAATAGCCGAGAAATCAATCACCCATTTCCAACCCTGCCCCGTGTCACGCCCCTTGTGCAAATCGTTCGCCCAAGCAACGGCGCCGAGTGAGCGCTCCGACAAATGATAACTTCCTTTCGCACGATCCACAAATACATCCGCCGTATATCCCGGCCCTTGGAACGAAATAGAACACTCAGTTTCGTCGATTCGAAAATCGTTTAACTGCCCTTTCACCTGGTGCGAAGCACGCAAAAATTCGACGATTTCCAACTTTTTCACTTGCGCCGTATCCGTCGCATTTACCCAAGAAGGGTTTAAGCGGCCGTCCAACTCATTCAAAACCTCTTTTTCAGGAAACCATTCCAAGTGATTCAGCGTCAAACCCGTCACCGAGAAAAACAATACAATCACAAAACTGAACATGGACAAATAAATGTGCAACCAACGCGACCACTCGGCAAATGCTCTTTTCATACTTATTTAGTTCGATAGGTTAAGCTGGCGGCCGACAACTCTTCGTTGCCCGCAATGGCTTGTGCTTTTGCCTTGCCGTCGAATTTCATGGTTTGTTTCATCAACTGGTAAGACCCATGCTCACGCGCCGCCTCAATGTAAATCGTATAATTTCCTTGCTCGACAAATTGGCCTTGATCATTTTTACCATCCCAAACCAAGGAATAATCCCCAGCCGAACGTGTCGCCGAGGTAATCGACATTAAGTCAATCGGTGACTCACGTTGCGCTTCTGAGAATGATCGCAAATCAGGTAGCCAACGAGGCTTGCGGTACCAAAGTGCCAAACGACGCACCGGCTTATGATCCGCATCTTCAACCCAAACCGCGACATAAGGCCTGCGCGCACCACCACCTAAATCTGCCACTTGAATATTAATTAACAATTCTTGATTGGCCGCCCATAATTTCTCTTTCATGTTGACCATTGAAATCGACGAAGCTGATTCAGGGGCCGCACCCGTCCAAGATTCACTGGTTAGTTGGTCGCCATTTTTAGTAACAATTAAATAATCAAGATCTTGATAATTTGCGGCTAAGTCTTTCGACTCTGACACCGAAAGCACATTAAAAGCCGTTGCCAATGCCCCCGCCGTCACAGCGTCTGGATGTATCACCGTAGCCGAAACGATTTCTTGTGCTGGTGCTCCCGTGCGTGGATCCATGATGTGCGAAACCCATTGGCCATCGACTACTTCTCCCCGGCGGTAATTCCCACTTGTTGCAATCGATTTATTCTCCACATTCACCACCGAAAGCGATGCGCCGTTTTCTGCATCTTGCCGCGGATCGCTGATGCGAACCGGCTCCTTCCAATCTCCCTTCACCAAAATATCACCCCCCACATTCAACACAAGTCCATTTACCCCTGCTGATGCCAGCGCAACATCTGCTGCCTTTTCCATCACATACCCCTTCGCAAAAGTGTGTAAACGTAATTCGGCATCCGTTAAGCGCGTCGCCGTTCCAACACCTAAAGCCCAGTGTGCTTCATTTACATCTACTTTTCCTTCTTTCCAATGACGCGCGATTTCCTCCGATGCCGCGTTAATCGCCCCATCCGTTTTCGCATTCCAATCAGCAAACAAAGTCAGTACCTCCGAAATCTCAGCAGATACGGCCACGGCCTCACCTTTTGGCTTAGCCATCCAGCTTGCAAACTCGTTGTGCGCACCGACGCTCCCCAAAATTTGCTGCAAGCGTTGGATTTCAGCCAACACGCGTTTCTCCGCTTGTTCAGCCATTTCAAATGTCTGCGCTGCAATTTTCATATCAAGCGAAGTGCCTAATATGTTTTCTAATTGAGTCATTAATACCCCAGAAGAGCTAGGGACGGCTGCTAAAACGGCTGCCAACGAGGTTGTGATTGGATTCATGTGAGGCTGTTTAATGATTGAAAGTCCAAAACTAAAATTTCGCCCATCAAGCCGGACCATTTTTAGACCAAATTCAACTTTTCGTATACGTGGGTGCGGTGAAAAGGGAACGCCACCAGGGTCTTTAACCCCAGCGGCGTCTACCACAAGCTCAAAAAATACCCATCATTTACAAGGTCTTCATATCAATCACGAATCGGTATTTCACATCCGAATGAATCACCCGCTCATACGCACCATTCACATCCGCCATCGAGATCATCTCCACGTCCGACAAAATACCGTGCTCTGCGCAGTAATCCAACATTTCTTGCGTCTCTGCAATACCACCAATCATCGAACCAATAATACTCCGACGCTTCGAAATCAATTTAGCTGCCCCAAACGCATTGTCCTCCGGCGGAATTCCCACCAATAACATCTTCCCCTCAACCGTTAATAAATCAAGAAACTTATTTAAATCATGCTTCGCAGCGACTGTATTTAAAATGAAATC
>CANHKE010000248.1 GCA_947461155.1 Cytophagaceae bacterium
AAAAATATCACCTAGGGGGAATCCTCCTAAGCAACATTTTCATTCGAGCGGGAGACGGGGCTCGAACCCGCCACCTATAGCTTGGAAGGCTATCGCTCTACCAAATGAGCTACTCCCGCTAATAAATTCTCCTGTAAAAAGAACTTAAATCTTTAAAAGAATGTGGGGACAGATGGATTCGAACCACCGTAGGCATTCACCAGCAGATTTACAGTCTGCCCCATTTGGCCGCTCTGGTATATCCCCAAAATTCTGCATTCCAGTAGAACGTTTTACTGAAATAGTTCGCAAAAGTAGCTCCTTTTTTGATTTCCGCAAAGCACTCACCCAAAAAAATGTGATATTTTTTTATTATAGTTTAATTCCGAAGCTAAATGCCGTTAAATCTGGCCCCAACCCCTTTTTAAATAAAGGAGATAAATCATAATTGAAAAACAATTCGCCTACATGACGTAAGGCCAACTCAGCTTTTACGCCATATCGAACCTGGTTCAAATTGAAATTCGATCCGATTCGAGACAAGTTGTTACTTTTCTCTTCAATGGTTTTCGTCCAGCTATCCAATCGATAACTGACATATCCTCCCAATCCAACCATGCGAATGGCCGACTGCTTACTAAATACCACATGCGGCACAATGGGTAAAGTAATATAAGAAACGGTCAATTTATTCTTTTTCAATTCAACCTCATCGCCTTGTGCGTCAAAAATCGGTCTAAAATTCGTAGCAGATAGCGTCTTGTTTACAACCCGATTATGATCAAACATGAAATTGTACCAATCAAATGAAATTCCATAGCCCAACTTAAATGCACTTTTCTTTCCACGAGCGATGGTCGCCGCATGCGAAAAATCGAGACTCACAAACCGAGACCCTAAAGGCTTTAATTCTGGATCAGAATTAAGATATGGGCTAGGGTAAATCATGGTCGTAACTTGTGGCATTTCTCCAGATAGACCATTTAGTCCAATAAAGACATTGAATCCTTTTCTTTCATACAAATCCTTGTTCTTATCTTTTGGATTTGCCTTTGTCGAATCCTTACCCCACATGACCTTGGTCTCCTCACCGTTAGCTTCTTTCACTTGCACCCCATTCCAATCTACATGCACCTCTTCCTTGCCATCCTTCACGTGAATGCCATTTAATCCAATACGCACCTCTTCTTTACCATCACTGTGAATCACAAGAGCCTTACCCAGACTATCTGTTTTAATATCAATCGTATTGCCACGATCATTCGGATAGGTCATCTTAAAGGTTTTTTGTGGTCCATTATATGTAGCGCCTGATTTAATTACGCCAATTTTTACACGGCTATTCCCGATTTGCATCGATAAGCTACTGTCTCCCTCCGAATCCGTCCGAATGACGCTACGAATATGTTGCCATAAACTGTCCGAAAGCACTAATCCCTTTTTTTCAAAGACACCCTCAAGTTCCTCCCGTAAAGTCTTTTTTGAATCCTTATTCGCACCAATGACCCGCTGGTCACGCTTATCAATTTTAAGCAATAAGCTATCATTTGTATTTTTTGCCCAAAGCCCTTGGCTTATTAGTAGGCAACTCATTAGTAGTAGGTTTTTCATTTTTATTGAATTTGTAATGTTTGTTTTACGGATTGTTCTGTTCGAATTACGGTATTCGCCACCTGGTGAATACCCTCAGCTAATTTTTGATTTGAATTTGCAATATCACGCCAGCCACCTGGTTCCCCTGCCACGACCTGTCTTAGGATTTGCCCTAATAAATTTCTTTTGCGTTTCATCGGTTTCTCTATCACCTCCTCAGCAGGTTGTAACCGATTTTCTTCCATTGGATCAATATCAACGCGGACGTAAATCACATCCTCCTCCGTTTTCTCCACTACCTTAGGCAATTCCGCTGATTTCGCGACTTCAATAACTTCAATCGGATTTGGCGATGGGTCGGTCGGCGGGCTAACCAACGCCACAACCGGCCGTATCTTATCAACTAGCTTTTCCGTTTGCAACTCAACCTCTGGCGCGGAAGATTTTATCGTATTTTTTTCCTGAACGGCTATAACGGGCAACGAATTTGGCGCTGTTTCCACTTGCTGCCAATTTATCCCAATGGCTATTCCGAGCACCGCCGCCCATACCCATGGACTTTCCGTTAATTGACGCCAAAGCGGGATCGTCGGCCGAACGGAAACAGCCTCTAGTTTTTCCCAATCAAACGCGGGGAATGACTCTTCTTGTTTACCCAACCGGTCTCGCCAGTGCGCTTCCAACCGATCCCAAGATTCTTCGTTTTCTTCTTTCATACCAGTTCGTTTTTCATTTTGGTTTGAAGGAGGGCCCGAGCGCGTGATAATTGCGATTTCGATGTGCCCTCAGATATCTGTAACATGTGACCTATTTCTTGATGACTATAGCCTTCGATGGCATATAAATTAAATATTGTTCGGTACCCAGCGGGCATTTCAGCAATGATCGCCTCTATTTCAGAAGTACTTAGTTGCATCAACGCACTCGCCGGCTGCCCCACATCCCACGTCTCATCAATATCCTTGTGGTAGATGGAACCATTTTTACGCAATTTCATCAATGACTCATTGACCATGATTCGGCGGATCCAACCTTCAAAACTTTTTCCCTCCGTAAATTGATCGATCTTCGTAAACACTTTCATAAATCCTTCTTGTAAGGCATCTTCGGCGTCAGGGCTTTGGCCTAAATAGCGCCGACAAACCGCCATCATTCTTCCCGCATAATGCTGATAAACAGCATACTGCCCTTTTCGATCCTGCTTTTGGCATAATCGAACCCACTCGCGCTCGTTTGTTTGGGAAGGTAAAATGTTTGTCAACGTTGATGATTTATTGAATCCGACCGCAAAGATGGCAAAAATGTCTAAATGGTTGCGTGGGTTTGAAAAGAATACCAAATTCCCGTTATTTACATTCAATATTAGACTTATGCCAAACGCTGCACCCATTGGAATTTTTGATAGTGGAATCGGAGGACTCACGTTAGCTCACGCCATCACAGAACTTATTCCGCAAGAACCAATCATCTATTTTGGAGACACAGCGCACTTGCCTTATGGAGATAAGTCGGCAACCGCCATCCAAGCCTATTCCGTCAAGATTTGTAATTTACTGCTGGAGAAAAACTGTAAACTGATTTTAATTGCTTGTAATTCCGCCTCTGCCGCCGCTTACGACTTAGTCAAGGCGTATGTTGGCACCAAAGCGATTGTGGTCAATGTCATTGATCCAGTGATTGATTATTTAGACCATGAATGGGCAGGGAAAACGCTTGGTCTTATTGGCACCAAGCAAACCGTTAATTCGGGTATTTATGCGCGTAAGGCTGAAGCACTCGGGAAAAACATCCAAGTCAAATCACTTGCGACCCCGTTGTTAGCCCCTATGATTGAAGAAGGATTCTTTAATAACCGCATCTCCGAGCAAATCATTCAGGAATATTTAGCTAATCCTATTTTGTCTGGCATTGATGGATTAATCTTA
>CANHKE010000249.1 GCA_947461155.1 Cytophagaceae bacterium
ATTGCGGGTGGTGACGGGGCGATTCGTAAAGCGGTCGAAGATGCGGAGGATAATCCAAATCAGGCTTGGTTGGATATGGAGTCATTTGGTATTGGGCCCTTGGATACGGTTATTGGTATTGCGGCTTCCGGTCGAACACCTTATGTGGTGGGTGGATTACAGGCAGCCAATGCTCGAGGTATTTTGACGGGTTGCATTGTGTGCAATGGTGGGAGTGTGATAGCGGCGGAGGCGAATTACCCCATTGAGGTGTTGGTGGGCCCCGAATATGTTACGGGAAGTACCCGGATGAAATCCGGCACTGCGCAGAAATTGGTATTAAATATGATTTCGACTACCGTCATGATTCGTTTAGGGAAGGTGCGGGGAAATAAGATGGTGGACATGAAAATGAGTAACCATAAACTTGTTTTGCGTGCGATTCGGATGGTTTGTGAGGCGACAGGTGTTTCGGAAGAAGTGGCTGCTGATTTATTGGAAAAGCACGGAAGTGTACGAAATGCGGTGGATTCTGTGAAAAAGGGATAGCATTTTAGATTTAATCTATTAATTTGCAGGACTGAATCGAATTCAAATTTAAATAGGCTTAGGCCAATGCGTTTAACGAATAAAATTATATGAAAACTTACTCTAAATTAATTATGTCTGTTGCTTTGGCAGCGGCTGCATTTGGTTTTGAAGCGAAAGCGGAAGATTTTCCAGCGGATATCAAGCCATTGATGCAAAAGTATACGTGTTTTGCGTGCCATAAAGTAGATGCACGTTTAGTGGGTCCGGCGTACAAAGATGTAGCGAAGAAAAAATATTCAGTGGACAAAATTGTAGCGCTTATTGCAAAGCCTCAGCCATCAAACTGGCCAGGTTATCCGCCAATGGCTCCGATGACCAATGTACCGAAAGAAGATGCGGTGAAATTAGCGAAATACATTATTTCATTGAAATAATCGAGCTGTACTCAGCAAATAAAAAAGACCTTGAAGCAATTCAAGGTCTTTTTTTATAGGGTTTTCGTCATCCAGATGTCACAGCCATCGTGCCCGCTATTTCCCAGTGCGTGGGTTAGTTTGGTGAAGCCACATTTTTCATAGATGGAAACGGCTTTGGCTAATTCAGGCATGGATTCTAGGTAGACTTCTTTGTAGCCATTTTCCTTAGCCCATTGCATGGATTTTTCGAGGAGCGTTATGCCCAGACCTTGACCTCTGGCTGATTTGTCGACATACAATTTAACCAGCTCACAAGTGCCTTCGGGTAAGTTTTCGGTTGGGAAGATACCGCATCCTCCAATTACCTGGTTGGCCTGTAAAGCCACAAAGTAAACGGATCCGGGCGCGCGAAACAGTTCGTAAAGGGCGTCTGTGGTAGGGTCGAAATAAACCGTTCCGGGTTTATTGGCACAAAATTCCGCTAATGCCGTACGAATCACCTGAGCGAGTGCGCGATGGTCTTCGGGGGCAATGGAGCGTATTTGGATGTCCTCCTGCATGTGGGAATTTATTCGGCTTTTTTGGCTGGTTTTTTAGCGGCTGGTTTTTTCTCAGCTTTCACTTCCTTTACCTCTGTTACTTCTTTTTCGGCTTTCGGTGCTTTGGCAACTTTGGCTGGAAAAAGTTCGGGAACGAATGTGAAAAGGATTAGGTACCAGTTTAAGATCTTCTTGATGTCGGAAGCAAATACGCGATCTGCATCGTAATTAGGAACGACGTCAGCGATTACGGCATATAATTCCGCGTCATTCGCTTTTTTAGGTTCTAAAGGAAGTTGGCCATTGAATTTCGCATGAATTTGTAAAAACAAATCGGAAAGTGGCAAGGTGCTATCTTGGTGATCTGCTAAGTAAAGTGAAATGTCTTTTAAAACAGAGATGCGTGTTTGGCCGCTAACTACCGACTTTTGTTTGGCAGCGTCAAGGGTTTCGACAATTACACCTGTTCTTGTTGGTTTTAACACTTTAAATAACCCTGGTTTACCAGAGATATGGGCAACTTCATTCAATAATTCCATGTATGTTTAGCTAATGATGGGGGCAAAAGTATTAAGATTTCCCTACTTTATAGGGAGATGATTTAATTAATTCGTCGATGCTGGCTAAAATTCCTTCGCGGCCCACGTGTTTTTCGGCAGAAGTAATGTGGATTTGGGGCAGTTCGTCCCAGCTTTCCAATAGGAAATTTTTGTAGGTATCTACGCTTTCGTTCACTTGCTTTTGCGAAAGTTTATCGGCTTTGGTAAATACAATGTAGAACGGAATTTCGTCTTCAACCATTCGATTCATGAATTCGATATCCACGGCTTGGGGCTTCAAACGAATGTCTAAAAGCACAAAAAGGCACGTTAAATTTTCACGGTTGATCAAATAATCAAAGATCATTTTCTCGAAGTCCCGGCGTTTTTCCTTGCTGACTTTGGCGAAACCGTAACCTGGTAAATCGACCAAGTACCATTTGTCGTCAATCATAAAGTGATTGATGAGCTGGGTTTTTCCAGGTGTTTGTGATGTTTTCGCTAAACCTTTGTGAAAAGTCAGTGAATTTATCAACGATGATTTGCCCACGTTCGATCGGCCAATGAATGCAAATTCAGGGAATCGTGCCGGTGGGCATGTCTTGTAGTCGGTATTGCTCGTAATGAAGCGCGCGGATAATTGGGCCATGGTGGGGCAAAGGTAGGGAAAAAAGTGGTCAGTTGACAGTAGTCTGTAGTCTGTAGTCAGTAATCAGTGGTCAGTAATTGACAGTTAGTAGTCAGTAATCAGTGGTCGGCAGGCAGTGATTTAGATAAACCAAATAGCATTTTACCAATTTCATCTAGTTGATTAAAATAATGTTTCATCTCAAGATCTGAAAAATACCCGAGCTTAAATCCAAGAAATACCATTGATTTTACTTCGCTACAAGAACCTTTGGCGATATATAAAAATCGATTAAAATCTTTATTTGTAGATCTTTCAAAACCCTCGGCAATATTATTTGAGATCGAAATTGTCGCACGTCTAATTTGATTAGAATAACCAAAATCTGGATGTTTTTCAAAATGCTTGTAAATCTTAACCGTAATTTCAATTGACTTTTGCCAAACAATTAAATCTTCAAATTTGAGAATTTTCATAGATGGATAGGAATTTTAATTCCCAAAAAGCATCTCAAAACTTTAATTCACAATTTTATCCCTGATAATTAATTAAGAATATCAATTACTATATTATGTTTAAATACAGTTTACTGACTACTAAATACGGATTACTGACTAAAGACTACTGTCAACTGACCACTTTTTTCTTTAACTTTGCAGGCGTATGGAAAAACTTCAAAACGACCTACTTCTTCGTGCCGCGCAAGGCTTACCTGTAGAACGTGTTCCTGTTTGGGTAATGCGTCAAGCCGGTCGTATCCTGCCTGAATACCGTGAAGTACGTGCGAAAGCCGGGTCATTTATTGGCTTGGCGACGAATCCTGAATTGGCCGCGGAGGTGACGATTCAGCCGGTCGACCGATTTG
>CANHKE010000250.1 GCA_947461155.1 Cytophagaceae bacterium
CAAGCTGCGCTCAATTCCGGGAAATTGACTGCGGTTCAAGCCGCCGGAAACGAAGCATTTATCGCGGCGGTGCAGGCTGGCGAAGCGGATTTGCACCGTCCCTATGTAGATAACATTTTTGTGTTAAGTGCGTCCGGAACCGTGATGGGCCGGGAGTCTGATTTGATCGACGTGTGGTTTGATTCGGGTGCGATGCCGTTCGCGCAATGGCATTATCCATTCGAAAATGAGGAGATTTTTAAGCAGTCCTACCCAGCGGATTTCATTTCGGAAGGGGTGGACCAAACACGCGGTTGGTTCTTTACTTTGCATGCCATTTCAGTCATGGTGGAGGAATCGGTGGCGTTTAAAAATGTCGTGTCGACCGGTTTGGTTTTAGACAAAAATGGCAACAAAATGTCCAAGCGTTTGGGCAATGCGATTGATCCATTTGATACGCTTTCCAAATACGGAGCGGATCCGACACGCTGGTACATGATTACCAATGCGCAGCCTTGGGACAACTTGAAATTTGATTTAGCTGGTATCACCGAAGTGCGTAATAAGTTCTTCGGTACACTGACAAATACCTATAATTTCTTTGCGCTGTATGCGAATTTAGATGGTTTTGCGCCGGAAGCCAATGGCGTGACATCACCTAATTTAACGGAATTAGATCGCTGGATTTTATCGAAATTAAGCAGTTTAGTGGCTGAGGTAGATGAGGCTTTTGCGGCGTACGAACCGACGAAAGCGGGTCGCGCGGTGCAGGATTTTGTGTGTGATCATTTGTCCAACTGGTATGTGCGTTTATCGCGACGTCGCTTCTGGAATCCGGAGGATACCAACCAAGGAATTTCGCCCGATAAAGCGGCTGCTTACCAAACCTTACATACTTGCTTGGCCACCGTTGCCCAATTGATGTCGCCGATCGCGCCGTTCTACGGGGATTGGTTGTACAAGAATTTAACGGGTGCGGAATCGGTACATTTGACCAACTTTACTGCGGTCAATGATTCGTGGAGAAATCCAGATTTGGAAGCATCGATGGACATGGCGCAACGCATTTGCTCGCTCGTACACTCCCTTCGAAAAGTGCATAAATTGAAAGTGCGTCAGCCTTTGGCCCAAGTATTGGTTCCGGTCTTGCAAGAATCCGTTCGCGAGCAAATTCGCCGCGTGGAGGATTTAATCAAGTCGGAGGTGAATGTGAAAATGGTCAATTACCTCGACGATGCTTCCGGCGTGTTAAGCAAAAAAGTGAAACCAAACTTCAAGGCCTTAGGCCCAAAATTTGGAAAAGATATGAAGGCGGTGGCGGATTTAATCACAGGAATGTCGGCAGCTGATTTAGCTTCCATTGAAAGCGAAGGAGCCGCGAATCTGAAAGGTTTTGAAATTGCATTAGCCGATATTGAAATCTTGACAGAAGATATGCCAGGTTATTTGACGGCTTCGGAAGCAGGGATGACGATTGCGTTGGATAACACATTAACGCCGGAATTAGTCAGTGAAGGAATGGCGCGGGAGTTTGTGAATCGGATTCAAAACTTACGGAAGGATTCGGGTTTTGATGTCGTAGATAAAATTAGCATTTTAGTGCAGTCAAGTTCGCCGGAATGGGATGCAAGTATCACGGATTTTGCGAGCTACATTCAGCAGGAAGTGCAAGCGGTGACGTTGGCGATTTTGCCAACTTTATCTGGCGCTTCGTCTGAATTGAGTATAGACGATTCGACCTTACACGTACAAGTGGCGATTTTCAACTAAAGCGAACATGGTTTTCAATTCCCTACAATTTTTGGTGTTTTTTGGGATTGTCACCAGTGCCTATTTTTTAGTGGCTCATCGGTTTCGATGGGCCCTTTTATTAATTGCCTCATGCTATTTTTACATGGCGTTTATGCCCATCTATTTGGGTATTTTGGGCTTCACCATCGTCGTCGATTATTTTGCCGGGATTTACCTGGAGCGTTTTGAAGGTGCTACCAAAAAGTGGTTTCTCGCACTGAGTTTATTCGCCAATGTGGGCGTACTAGCTATCTTTAAATATTATGGGTTTCTCACCGACAACCTAACGGGGGTTGGTCATTTGTTTGGCATGGAATTTAATTTTCCAGCCCTAAAAATTTTATTGCCCATCGGACTTTCGTTTCATACGTTTCAGGCGATGAGTTATACCATCGAGGTTTATCGCGGACATCAAAAAGCGGAACGTAATTTTGGGATCTATAGCTTGTATGTGATGTTTTATCCGCAGCTGGTGGCGGGGCCGATCGAACGGCCACAAAATTTGATTCATCAATTTTACGAAAAGCATGTCTGGGATAGCGATCGGGTCAAACTCGGTTTGTTACAAATGGCACAAGGACTTTTTAAGAAAGTGGTCATCGCGGATAGGCTAGCCTTGTTCGTCGATGCGGTATATGGAAATTTGGGCGCGCAATCGGGCGGTGCGCGGATACTGGCAGCGGTGTTTTATTCCTTTCAGATTTACTGTGATTTTTCGGGTTATTCGGATATCGCCATTGGTTCGGCGAAGGTGATGGGGTTCAACTTAATGGAGAATTTCCATGCGCCTTATCGCGCCAAATCCATTCCTGAATTTTGGCGTCGCTGGCATATTTCGCTGTCAACCTGGTTTAAAGATTATGTCTACTTTTCGCTTGGGGGCAATCGGGTTTCCGTTCCACGATGGTATTTGAACATCATGGTTGTGTTTGTGATTTCAGGCATTTGGCATGGGGCGAGTTGGAATTTTGTGATCTGGGGCGCGCTGCATGGGGTATTTCAATTGATCGGATTAAGCATCAATCGCTTTTTTCCAGCACTAGCTGCCGACCTCCAAATAGGACTTATGGCATGGATTTATCGCATCTGGACGTTTAGTTTGGTTTCGTTGGCCTGGGTATTTTTCCGGCTTCCGCATTTTGCGGATATTCGCCAGTTTTTTAGTGGTTTGGGCCAAATTTTTGGCCAGGGGGATCTCGGTCTAAAACCGGTCGAAATAGGCTTTAGTGTCGCATTGATCGTTGGCTTATTCATCTACGACGCCCGCGTTCGCCTACATGCCAAATACTTTGTTTGGCTGATGCCGATGTTGATTGCTTGTATTTATTTCTTTGGTGTTTTTAGTTTGAAACAGTTTATCTATTTCCAATTCTAACATGAAAAAAATAGCGGCTTTTAGCGTGTTTTTCGTCTGCCTGCTGGTGCTTGTTGTCAGCAGTTCGGAGCAGGCGATGCGCGATATCACGAAACAGCGCTATGCGGGGAAGGGCTTTTTGCATTCGGATAAATATGCTTTTGGCGACTTATATGGCTTGTCTTATTTGCCCGAATTTCGTTTGCCGAAGTCAGAGGGATTTATTAAACCGCCAAAAGGATTACCCGCAGAAAAGGACATTGATTTATTCATCGTGGGCGACAGTTATTTGTATAGTTATTTGGATACAATTCCTGATTATTATGCGCGCGTGGCACGGGTAGATTTTCGCCGCTGGGCGTATGTACCCAA
>CANHKE010000251.1 GCA_947461155.1 Cytophagaceae bacterium
AATATCTAAATTCGTATTCACGGCGAAATAGCCGGGTAAGAAAGCGATTAAAATCACCATCACTAAACCAATCCCTTTTTGACCATCATTACGTCCGTGGAAAAATGAAACCAGCGTACATGTCGTTACTAAAATCGCACGAATCCACATCGGTGGTGGGGTATCCTTTTTGGGCTCTTTGAAAATTGCTTTATTCGCAATTGATTTTTTCAAGATGTACATTAAGATAATAGCCAATGCAAAGCCAAATAAAGGCGATAACAATAAAGCTTGACCGATCTCGATAGCCTTGTCCCAGTTGATTGCCGAAACACCTTTATTCGAATTTTCAGGCAAAAGGGCATGACCAACTCCAATACCAATAATTGAACCGATCAATGTATGTGAACTAGATGCTGGGATACCTAAATACCAGGTTCCTAGGTTCCATAAAATAGCCGATAACAATAGTGAAAGGGCCATCGCCATGGAATGATAGACATTAGAATCAATGAGGAGTTCGGTGGGGAGTAACCCAATGATACTCATTGTCACACCAACTCCACCTGTCAAAAGACCCAAGAAGTTCATGAAACCAGACCAAACCACGGCTTGCGAAGGCTTTAATGAATGGGTGTAAATAACTGTTGCTACAGCATTTGCTGTATCATGAAACCCGTTCACAAATTCGAACGCACAGGCTGCAAAGAGGCAAAAGAACAACAAAAAGAGGAGAGTTGGATCGAGTCCGAACATAGGTATTTGATTAAAGAATTCGAAATTTAGCAAAAATAAAAGAAAGCGCCCAGTTCCTTATTATGGAATTGTTAAGAAAGTAGCTTGGCCATCAAATATGCTCGATCAGACTACGAATTTATTCACGTTTTTGGCTACTGAAGGTTTTCCCCATAGCGGCTGCAACCTTGTGAATTAGCTCCTTTTGATATACTTGCTCAGCTGTTTTCACTTCACCCAATGTGGGCACGTTGGCTCCAATCATCGCATACCAAATTTCGTGGCAGTCTTTTACTTTTTCGCCATGCGAAGTCCATTCGGATTTAATGGCATCGCCACGGCCGTGATCTGTTGTAAATAACAATGTCGTTTTCCCTTTGTATTCAGGGTCCGTATTTACAAAATTCCAGATTTCCGCAATCCAAGCATCTACTCGATGGATGGCATCTAGGTAATGATTATACGTTCCTTCGTGCGCAAACTCATCCGTATCGCCATAGGAAATATACATGGCTTTTGGCTTCTTATTTTTCAAATAATCCATCGCTTGAAAATGTGTGAAGACATCTAATACTTCCGCTTCACCAAATGCACGAAAAGATTCTTTCGTCATGCGTGATAACAAATCACTGTCTTTGGTATTCACATAACTTTGATACGAATCAAATGCATTAACAACCGGAAATCCTGCGCGTTTTTCATTTAGAATACGATCAAATGCGTCCCATGCTCCAAAAGCAGCTACACGACCCCGATAAGCTGACAAACTTTGCAAATATTCAAAAAAGTTCGTGTTGGGATTCGGCTTGTATTCATTTGAATTAACCTGCACATCCACTTGCCCGGTTAAGATCTCACTATAGCCAGGATATGAAAACCAATAGGGATTGGCGACATTAACTAAGCTACCTACCTGACGATTACCATGTATTTGGCCTTGTTGCTGAATGGTGGACCATAAAAATGGCATTAATTTCTTTCTACGTTCCTCTGCAGTTTTACCTCCATATGTTTCGACCAATCGCAAACTGTCCCCATGATGGTAGCGTTTAATTTTTACGATTTCAGCGTCTAAACCGCCGAAAACTTCTTGCCAACGAAACCCGTCGGTTGTAATGACTATCACACGATGATCATCAGATTGCTGAGCAAAAGCGCCAATAGAAAGTAAGGCAGCTAAAACGGTCAATTTCCACTTCATGTTTTATAGGTTTGATTTCATAATCAAAGCTAATTTACACATTTAAGTGAAAGATTAACAGGACGTCATCAAGTTGTTAATTATTGACCAAACCTTGCTTAACCCAAGCTTGAATCAAGGCTATTTCGCAATCCAGCAAGCGGCCGCCTTTAGGCATGTAGGCTTTCCCATTAGCTGCAATCCTAATGGAATTCAACAGATCATCTGATTTGCCGTAGAGTAGTAAATTTTCATAGGAATCAAGAACGATTCCGCCATTGTGATTTGCTGCATCGTGGCAACTCAAGCAATTTGTTTTTATAATGGGAAAAACATCCCGCTTCAAGCTCACGGCAGAAGTAGGATTCGTAGAACACGTAGGTGTAAGGTTAACCTCTTTTTTTTGACATGAAATAACAATCAAAACAAGAAATGCCGGCAGGATGCCCGCCGACATTTTCTTTATTACACCAATATAAAATCGTAGAATCCGCACGGTTATTGATGAAACACCCAGCGGTTCGTTTTTTCATTATATGTTAACGTAGCATCTGGCCATTCCACATAATCGCGCATCACCAGATACTCCTTGATATTCCCTTTTTTAGCTAGCTCGCGAAACAGAAATGATCCACGTTCCAATGCAACTTCCTCTGTTAAATGAGGCGTGTTGATCACTTCCTTAAAGTTCTTAGGCATTAGACTTGCGCTATCTAATGTAAAACTCCCTACCACTCCCCGACGGTATGCTAATAAATTGCCAACAGGTCGTATTAATAAATAATAATACGTTCCGTTCGCATTTTTTTCTAAATGTACTAATTGATATTTAGGCAATTGTTTGGCGTAATAAGATCTAAATTCAGGCTTGAAACGAGTCGAATCCGTTGCATTTGCCGCGTTTTCAGCTACATAAGCGATCATATTAGTTACCAATGAATCTTGCTGTGCCTGACTGAAATAATAGGCAGGCAAATTAGAATCAGGTTTACACGCACCAGCTAGTATACTGGCCAAAATGAATAGGTACTTTTTCATATTTATATTGGGTGTTATTAAAAAAGGGGCCAACTAATGTTGGCCCCTTTCTCAAATAAGTTACTTAACGTAAACAACTGATTGAGGCCCAAATTCAGACCAACCAGCAGTCCAATCCGTAGATTTGAAGGCACCTACGTAATCTGTTGCTTCAAAGAATGAAGGTAAATCAGACTTCAATTTAGGTCCAATTAAAGACTCAGATGTACCTGCTGTCAATGTAAATGTTGGGCGACCTGCAGACCATAATGAGGTTGACAATCCTGTATTTGTTGTACTCAAGATAATCTTGTTACCTGTTAACGATTTGAACCAATCTTCAGGAACAGCAGTACCAATGGTGAATGCAGTTAATCCTGTAGAAGCACCGGTATTTAACGAAGTCATGTTGTCAAATCCTGGAACTGGAACTCCTTTAGGAGCAACGTTAACTGACCATCCCAAACCGAAACCATTTGTTCCCCAATCGGCAACACCAGCAAGAATAACGTTTTGCAAATCGATATCTCCTGCAGCAGCGTGATCTCTTGCTTTACCGTTACGACC
>CANHKE010000252.1 GCA_947461155.1 Cytophagaceae bacterium
ATCTCCTTAATTAACCCTGCGACCCGCGCACGCGTGGATATTAATCCTCGAGCGGGCGGTTTGCTCGTACGCTATGAAGTTGCGATCGAACAGGAACTCCTAAATGTGGTCAAACTGCCCTTTTCTGACCAATACCCCATCGAATCCAATCCATATCACCCGTCGGCAATCTTAACGCCATGGGTCAATCGGGTACGTAATGGGAATTATTCATTTGAAGGACGCAATTATCAGCTTCCGATTAATGAGCCTAATTTGGGCAATGCGATTCACGGGTTATTAGCACGCGTCCCATTTACATTAACTACTTCTGAAGCTAATGCGGACGCGGCAAGCATTCGAATTAGCTATTCCTATCGAGGTGAAGAGAAGGGTTTCCCCTTCCCTTTTGATTTCGCAATCGATTATACATTTGAAAAAAGTGGCGGATTGCGGGTCAATTTCCATGCGGAAAATACGGGCACTACGAATATGCCTTTTGCCTGTGGGTGGCACCCGTATTTCGGATTTCCCGAAACATCGTTGGATGCTTTACAAATTAGTTTCAATTCCCAATCGCGCTTTTTATCGGATTCGCAAATGATTCCTTTGCAAGAAGAGGCGTTTGAACGTACGGAGGCAATTGCCTTGGGAAAAGAAAAACTCGATCACGTTTTTCTGTTAAAACCTCAAGAAAAACACGTGACGGAATTATGCGACACAAAACGTCAGCTAAGTTTTTATCTAGAACAATCGAGTATCCAATTTCCCTATTTAGTTGTGTTTGCCCCGGAAGACCAAAATGCCGTTGCGATTGAACCCATGACGGCAAATACCGATGCGTTTAATACCGCGGAAGGGCTACAAGTTTTAGCTCCAAACGCTCAGTTTGACGGAGAAGTTTATTTATGGGTAGGAAAACCTAAGCACGTCACACGCTAGGCCAAATCATTTTTGTACATTTGTAGGAATGAAATCAATTTTCACCTTATTTCTAGGCTTACTACTCTACTCAGGCAACCTATTCGGGGTGGCTGTGGCGGATAGTTTGGCCCAGCAGTGGAAAAAAGATTTCAATACGGGTGTCAATTTAAATCAATCCAGCTTTAGTGATAACTGGAAAGGAGGAGGTAGCAATACCTTTGCCATCGGTTGGTTTTTAAACCATTCCGCCAAAGTTGTCAATAACAATTGGCGCCTAAATAGTGATTTAAACTTACAAGTGGGATTTTTGCAGAACAAAACCCAAAGCCTTCGCAAGAACGTCGACCGTATTTTTTATGAATTTAAAGCGGGTTATCGAATCAGTCCGAAATGGGATTTTTATGGCTCTACCAACTTTCAATCGCAATTTTTTCAGGGTATCGAATACGGCAAAAAGAATAAAATAGGCTTTCCCGTTGATTCATTGGTCTCAAATATATTTGCACCGGCATATTTGACAACGTCGATGGGTTTGGAATATCACCCACAAAAAACTTTTTACACGCGTATCGGTATTGGTAGTTTACGCCAAACATTTGTGTTTGATGAGCGAATTTCGCGCGCGGCGCTATATGGTTTGCAACGACCAGGAGATAACATTCGTAACCAATTCGTATTTCAATATTTGATGAACGTGGAAAAGGAAATTTTTCAAAACATCAATATGAAGGCGCGTTATTCTGCTTTAATCGATTATTTCAGAATCGGAAAATCGAATGGAATCGTGCACCGTCTAGATGCAAACTTCACGATGAAAGTGAACAAATATGTGTCGACAAACCTGCAGGCCGTGCTATACCGTGATTATGACCAAGACCCAAACTGGCAATTTTCGCAAATTTTAGCCATGGGTGTTTTATATCATTTGGGGAATTAATTCACGGCTCTTCGTCGGGCTTGCATACGCTCATGCAGCATTTGAATAATTCCATCTTTTAATCCCAAGTCAGGTACAAAAATGGTCGCACAACCCGCTAACTCCATAGCAGATAAATAGATGGAGGCCGCTGGAACAATCACATCCGCACGGTCCGTATTCAAACGAAGTTTATTGACGCGCTCCTCATAACTGAAAGACCCCACATAATCAGCCACTTTTTTTAATTCAGTAAAGTCCATCGTTTTGGATTCATCAATTTGCGAGGACATATTATATAATTTACTGATATTACCACCCGTTCCTACCGCATGAACAGGTCCATGAATCATACTTTTTTGTTGGCTTATCCAAAGCTGCATCTTCTCCCAATCTCCTGCTTTTTCCTTTCCTTCCAGCAAACGAACAGATCCAATTTTAAAAGATTTAGTTGCAAATTTTTCTTGATTGCGGTAAAAATTGAGCTCCGTAGAACCTCCACCCACATCAATGTGTAAGTAATTTTTCTTTGGATTCAGGGATTTGACAACGACGTCATTAATTAATTCTGCTTCGCGAGTCCCATCAATTAACAAAATTTTCATATCCAAAATCTTGTGTATGCGGGTAATGATCTCAGCGGAATTGCTGGCTTCACGCATGGCAGAAGTCGCACAGATGGAATAATCTTGAACCTCATGCAAATCCATCAAAAGCTTGTACGCATGCATCAATTTGAAAATCCGTACTTCCGATTCTGGACTTATGCAACCATCGGTAAATACGTCATGTCCCAAACGAAGGGCAAAACGAACGTATTCGACGCGTTTAAAACTAATCATTCCTTCGTTATCTAGCACAGAAGAAATTTGGAGACGAGCGGCATTAGATCCGATATCGATAGCTGCGAACTTCATACGTTAAGGTTTATGCAAATAAAATCCATTGGCACTTGGATCAAAATCAATCTCAGTACCCACGACGAATAACATTTGCCTTTTGTCGATGACCACCGGAATTTCGGCAATCAAATACTGGTCATCAAATTCCGTTTTTTGGTCAAATCCCAACACATACGTACCTCCACAAGCTCCTCCCCGCATCCCAACACGAACAAAAGGTTCCGGCATGGAACCAAGTTTCATGATGTTTTGTAAATTTTCGCGTGCTGCATCCGTAAATGAAACGGGTGAATTATTTGACATATAAAAAACGATTGCCCACGTAAAAATAGTTAAATTTAACCTGCTATTTCACGAATTAAGGCTTAACAAATTTTAATTTTTAGGCGCACAATAATTCGAACACAATTTAGTTTAGGTTAAAAACACAACGATGATTTATTCCATTCTTTGGGCAGACGACGAAATCGACTTACTAACACCCTACATCATATTTCTAGAAAACAAAGGCTATCAAGTCACCACGGCAAATTCAGGCGCTGATGCGCTGGACTTGGTCAACAAACAAAAGTTTGATGTGCTTTTCCTCGATGAAAACATGCCGGGTATGTCCGGATTAGAGGTATTAATTTCCATCAAACAGATTCGCCCCAATCTTCCGGTCATCATGATTACCAAGTCGGAAGAAGAAGAATTAATGGAAGATGCTATTGGTTCCAAAATCGCCGACTACCTCATTAAGCCACTGAATCCCA
>CANHKE010000253.1 GCA_947461155.1 Cytophagaceae bacterium
CGACACAAGTATCACATCACCCGACTAAAAATTAGCCCGACCAAAGGTCTGAGCAACTAAATTAATACCGGCCGTTGTTCCCGAAGTAAAGATGATTTGATCCGAGGAAGGAGCATTCAGAAAATTAGCTAATTTCTGACGCGTCAATTCATACCCAGACGTCGCACGCTCAGCCAGCGTATGCAAGCCCCGGTGGATATTGGCATTATCTTTCGAATAATAATGATTTAACGCATCTAGAACCAATTGTGGTTTTTGTGTCGTAGCAGCATTATCAAAATAGACCAAAGGCGAACCATTGACCTGTTGGTCCAAAATGGGAAAGTCCTTCCGAATTTGCGTTAAATCTAATTTTTCTGCCATAACTAAACCCCTAAGGCTTGTTGGATTTTTGCTACTACCCGATTTGAAATTGACTCTTTTAATGCAGGAATCTCAACTTTATCGATTACTTGTTGGACAAATGCAAGCATTAACAATGTTTTAGCAGCTTCCTCAGATATACCACGTGAACGCATGTAAAACAAGGCCTCATCACTCAATTGGCCCGTTGTCGTACCATGTGAACATTTAACATCATCTGCCCAAATTTCTAATTGGGGTTTCGTATTCATAGTCGCCTTATCTGAGGCTAATACGTTTTTGCAGGATTGGAATGCATTCGTTTTTTGCGCGTCAGGACGAACAAAAATCTTTCCATTGAAGACACCCGTTGAATTACCTAACAAGACACCTTTGTATAATTCATTGGATTCAGAATTAGGCATGCGGTGATCGACAACCGTATGCGAATCCACTAATTGATCATTTCCAGGAACATACAATCCATTCAAATTCGAAATGACTTGTTGGCCATCCACATAAAAATGCAAATTATTTCGAATCAAGCCCCCATTTAAAGAAAAGGTAAACATGTCCACAACACTATGGTCTTGTTGGCTAATAAACGTATGATCAATATGCGTTGTCATTTGACCAAAGTCTTGCGTTTTGACAAAAGTCAAATGCGCATCTTTGGCCACCCAAATTTCTTGTACATAATTGGATAAAATAGCTTGCGAATCTACTGAAGAGGCCAAATCATCAATCCATGTAAGTTGGGCACCTTCTTCCAAATAAATCAATAATTTGATTTGAATCGCAGAAGAAATGCTCACGGAGGCAAAATAGGTATGCAAAATAGGAAATTCGACCTTCACCCCTTTTTTAACCCAAATAACTTGATGTGAACTTGCCAATGCATCATTCAAATCATACAAGGAATTTTGGTCCAAAATGGGATTCCGTTGCGCAAACACCTTGGCAAAATCAGGATTCTGATGCACAAAATTGGCAAAATCAAGATAGGCAACGCCAGCTGGAAGTAGCCCTTCGAGTGTCATTTTGCCGTTCGATGTATGCAGTGTACATGCCGTCTCTAAAGTCAAAATGGAATCAAGGCTAGCTTCTTCGGAGGTATTCCAATGCCAATCGGTATCATTGAGGGATTTCAATGAGGTGTATTTCCACTCTTCCCATTTATTGGTGGGAAAACCATTAGCCAAAAAACGATCCAATGCGGATTGCTTTTCTTTAGGAAGCGAAATAGTCACTAATGTATCTGTTGCCATTATGTTAGTCTACTAAAGCTGAAATAATCCAATCGTATCCTTTTTCTTCTAATTCAAGTGCTAACTCTTTCGTGCCTGACTTAACGATACGTCCTTTGTATAAAACGTGAACAAAATCGGGAACAATGTAATCGAGTAAACGCTGGTAGTGCGTCACGACAATGGTCGCGTTATCAGGGGATTTCAATTTATTCACTCCTTCGGCTACGATGCGTAAGGCATCAATATCCAAACCTGAATCTGTTTCATCCAAAATGGCTAATTTAGGAGCTAGCACAGCCATTTGAAAAATTTCATTACGTTTCTTTTCTCCACCGGAAAAACCTTCATTTAAGGAACGAGACAATAAGGATTGGTCAATATTTACATAGGCCATTTTCTCTTTGAACATCTTCAAAAATTGAACAGCATCTAAGGGTTCTTCACCTCGGTATTTGCGGATTTCGTTAACGGCCGACTTCATAAAGTTGGTCGTCGAAACACCTGGAATTTCTACTGGATATTGAAATGCAAGAAATACGCCTTCAGCTGCACGTGCTTCGGGAGCAAGATCTAGTAAATCTTTTCCGAAAAACGAGACTGTACCGTCTGTAACTTCGTAATCTTCCCGTCCGGCAAGCACAGAAGCCAACGTAGATTTTCCAGATCCATTGGGGCCCATGATGGCATGAACTTCTCCTGCTTTAACTTCTAGATTGATACCACGAAGAATTTCTTTCTCTCCGATTCGAGCATGTAAATTTGCAATTGACAGCATACGTATGTTTTAAAATTGGTAATTGAACACAAAATTAAAACCATAAATTTTACGAAACCACACTTTATTTAGATTCACTCTAAATAAAGCCAAAATATTTCAAAATTTTACCTATATTTGTGACGCATTTTAAATGAAATACATATGATTACGATATCAGCATTAGCAGCAGACCGCATCAAGGAACTTCGCCAAAAGGAAGGTTTGACAACTGATTTCAACATTCGCGTCGCTGTAGAAGGTGGCGGATGTTCTGGTTTGATGTATAATTTAGATTTCGCCTCAGAGCCAAAAGACAATGACGCCATTTTTGAAGACAAAGGCGTCAAGATCATGGTAGACAAAAAATCAATCCTTTATTTAGCAGGTACGGAATTAGATTTTTCCGATGGTTTAAATGGCAAAGGATTTCAATTTAAAAACCCAAATGCATCTAGAACGTGTGGTTGTGGCGAGAGCTTCTCTATTTAAATGGCTAACGCTGTCTGTTTAGATTCTAAAATAAAAGGCTTGAGCAACTGATATACGTGGTAAATAGGCAGCCCCATCACCGTATAAAAAGATCCATTCAATTTCTTAATTCCAGCCATCCCGATAAAATCTTGGACGCCATATGCGCCTGCTTTGTCCAAAGATGCTCCTCCACGGACATACCACGCTATTTCCCAGTCGGCCAACTCCCTAAATTGAACCAAAGCTGAATCCGAAGCGGTAACCAATCCACTCGGACTCGCTAATGCAATCCCAGTAACCACTTCATGCGTTTTACCTGACAGTTTTTTAAGCATCCGCAACGCATCTTGTTTGTCAGTGGGCTTATTTAATATTTCATTATCTAAGATAACAACCGTATCCGCTGCCAAAATCAGTGAATTCGTACAAGATTCGGCTAGTGCTTTGGCTTTGCGTTCCGCCAACATGACTGGAACTTCCTGTGGGGACATATTTGCTGAAAAAGATTCATCAACATCCGAGGGTAACACCGTAAATTGAAACCCAGCTTGGGTTAAAATATCTTTCCGACGGGGAGAATTTGAAGCTAAAACGAAAGGTAATTGTAGGCTAAATGAATCTTGCATGACCAAAAATAAGGTTAAATCAGACTTTA
>CANHKE010000254.1 GCA_947461155.1 Cytophagaceae bacterium
ATTTACCTAAACACTTTGGCCTAAAATGAAAAAAGTCGTACCCAATTAGTATTCGGTACGACTTTAATCAATAAAAGCAGTTGGCTTATTCTCCTACTACAGAGAAAGCAACTTTATGCTTAACTTCTTTGTGAAGGTCAAGTGTTGCGGTGTAATCACCAGTCATTTTCACTTCAGCATCAAATGAGATTTTCTTACGATCTACATCAAATCCTTTTTCCTTCAACATTTCAGAAATTTGAATGCTTGTAACACGTCCAAAAATCTTACCGCTATCACCTGCTTTCGCAGCAATAGTTAATTTCATTTCACCAATCGCAGTAGCTAAATCAAAAGCATCTTGACGAATTTTCTCCACTTTGTGAGCCGCCTGCTTAATGTTTTCCGCTAATACTTTACGATTGGATGGAGTTGCCATCACAGCAAAACCTTGTGGGATAAGGTAGTTACGACCGTAACCAGCTTTCACAGGAACGATATCGTTCTTGTATCCTAACCCAGCAATATCCGTTTTTAATATAATTTCCATCTTATTTACCAATCAAATGTTTATCAGGTTACCCCAGTTTATTTCAAACCATCTGCCACATATGGCATCAAGGCTAAGTGACGTGAACGCTTAATTGCTTGCGCCACACGACGTTGGAATTTCAAAGAAGTTCCTGTAATACGACGAGGTAAAATTTTACCTTGCTCGTTTACCAACTTCAATAAATAGTCTGGGTTTTTGTAATCAATATATTGAATGCCAGCTTTCTTAAAACGGCAATACTTCTTGCGACTACTATTTTTATCTACAGGTTCGTTAACTAATGTCATCTTATGCTTCTGTTTTTTCTGGTTTTCTACCTACTAAACCTTTTCTCTTTTTTTCATTGTACAATACTGCGTGCTTATCTAACGCAGTTGTCAAGAAACGAATTACTTTCTCATCGCGCTTGTACTCAAGCTCTAATTTCGCGATTAACTGAGGATCCGCTGCAAATTCAAATATTTGATAGTAACCTGTGTGCTTGTTTTGGATTGGGTAAGCCAACTTACGTAAGCCCCAAGCATCGTCGTGAACGATTTGCGCACCGTTATCTACCAACACTTTTTTGAATTTTTCAACGGCGTCCTTTGTCTGTTGCTCAGACAAAACGGGAGTTAAAATGAACACCGTCTCGTAGTTTTTTAATTGCATACAAAATTGTTGTTTAAAAACTTAAAAAAAATTTGGATTGCAAAAGTAGGAAAAATACGTAACAATCAAAAACTTACGAAAAATAAAATTGATTTATCGAACTTCGAACGAGCCCAATCCAATTAAAAAGCCTTCAGAATAAAGCTCAATTTCATGACGTCCTTCGCGATAGGCATTCGGACGGGCATAAATAAATTCCACCGACTGGTGATTGTTTTCATAGAAAATACGCTGTTTCGCCGTATAGGTAAGCTCTTTGCCCTTAAACATCACAGCGCCGGAACCGAGTGCATAATCGGACAACGTATTGCCCGTAGGTTCTATAATGCGCAAATAAATCGTCTTAATTTCTTTAGTAGCTAAGGGATTGGTTTGCAAATGAAACATAACCCGAATTTTCTCGATACGCTTCGCCTTCTGATTCTGAACACCAGACTCCTTGCCCCGCGAAGAAATCGCATACACATTGACACCCTCAGCACGCAAGGCAGCAGCCACGTTTACCTTTTCTGCCAATTCCTGATTTCGAACCTCCAGTACCCGTGAACGCTCACTTAACTCCTTTTCCTTAACACCAAATGTCAAACTCGAATCACGCAAAGCCTTTTGCACATTCGTTAAGCCATCTTTCAACAATTGTGCTTCCCGACTTAATGAATCGTTGCGGGCCAACAAAACCCCATTTTCACGACGTAATTTTTTGATTTCCTGATCCTTTTGACCTAGTAGACGTAGGTAATAGGCCAACTTCTTCTCGAATTGTTCTTGTCCCATTTCTGGATGCTCTTCCAATTCCTTTTGATCCCCTAAAATCTGCAAGCGAGCAGTTTCTAGCTCAGAGATACGTCCACCTAATTTCTTGATTTGTACCATCCGCACCTGCAATTGCTGCGAGATCGAATCCAAACGCTCTTGCGCATTGGCGACAAATGTTTCCTGATTCATTTGCAAACGATACCAATTCGGACGATAGATCGTTAATGCCAAAGAACCTCCCAGCACGCATACCAATAGGCCTAACAACCATACGGTACGCTGCAAACGCTTCTCTTGCTCACTCTTGAATTCGGAATTTGTCACTGGTATTTCCTTTGTTTAGGCTAAGCCTTGAAATCAAAAATAATAAATTAATTTTACTTTGCAATTTTCAACCCAGAACCATGTCCATCGCTAGCGAAATTTTACGTATCCATGACGAATTAAAGCCATTTGCTACCCAACTAATCGTGGTGACAAAAACGCGTAGTATTGCCGAATTAAGCGAAACCTACGCCACAGGGATACGTGATTTTGGCGAAAACAGAGTTCAAGAAATGGTTGAAAAACAAGCCCAGCTGCCCGCAGACATTCGCTGGCATCAAATCGGCCACCTGCAAACCAACAAAGTCAAATACATCGCCCCATTTGTTCATTTGATCCATTCGGTGGATTCCATGAAACTACTCAAAGAAATTAACGCCCAGGCGAAAAAAAACAATCGTACCATCGATTGCCTCCTGCAAATGTTCATCGCCCAAGAGGAAACTAAATTTGGTTTAGATGAAACGGAGTTAAGCGGCCTATTGGCTGACCCTACGTTCGGTGAATTAACACACATCCGAATCGTAGGATTGATGGGTATGGCAAGTTTTACGGCCGACCAAGCGCAAATTACCCGAGAATTTCAATCGCTACAAGCGACTTTTCAACGCCTTAAGGCTGACAAATTTGGAGAAGAAACAGGATTGGTAGACTGGAAAGAACTTTCCATGGGGATGTCGGGCGATTACTTACTTGCAGCCCAACACGGCTCTACGCTAGTGCGTGTCGGTTCCGCGATCTTTGGCGAGCGGAAATAAAAAATCCCGATCGAATCGACCGGGATTGACTAGTATATGAATAACGTTTAGCGAGTCAACGACATAATTTCAAATTCCATCGTTCCCGCTGGCGCTTGAATTTCAGCTTTCTCACCTACTTGCTTCCCTAAAAGTCCCTTGCCGAACGGCGACGAAACGGATATTTTACCCGCACGCAAATCCGCTTCTTCTTCAGAAACAATCGTGTACGTCACTTCCATCCCTGTTTTTGTATTTTTTATTTTGACAATCGAATAGATTGACACCTTCGTTACATCAATGGTAGATTCATCTAACACACGCGCATTCGCGACAACAACTTCCATTTTTGAAATCTTCAATTCCAAAAGTCCTTGCGCATCCTTAGCCGCATCATATTCCGCATTCTCACTTAAATCCCCTTTGTCCCGCGCTTCCGCAATTTGCTTGGCCATATCCGACCGTCC
>CANHKE010000255.1 GCA_947461155.1 Cytophagaceae bacterium
ACAAATAATCAAAAAAGAGGCGAAGTATCAAGCCTCCGAAACAAAAAAGACGCGACCTATATCGCGTCTTTTTTTATGCGAAAATTCAAGAAATCTTATCGTAAATCATTTACCTCAACTCCCGGAAATGCCTTTTTACTAAACGTAAAATAAGCATCATCCACACCTGCTTTGGTGTTCAACTTCGTCACTTTAAATACCTGCTTCTTACCCGACTTATTAACGATTGTCCATTCTTTGACCGTAAAGTCTACCGCATTAATTTTAAGTGTAATCTGCTTCACTTGGGTGGATTTACTGCCTGGTGCCATTTCGACCGTGGCAATGCCTGCGTTTTCAGACACCAACTTAAATTTGTATCCCTTCTTGTCAAACGTATAAATTTTCGCGGGATTCAAGTCGCCATCCGCAGGATCGAAAGCGGATATATTTACTTCGTTTATCTCTTTAATGTAGGTAGCAACTTCTTTCCCATTGTTGAAAATTTCTTGCCCAGCCGTCTTTAATCGAAACTTGGTCCCCTTGACGGTGATCGATCCCGTCATCGGGCCACCACCATCCGATTGATAGCTGAAATTAGCCGCAAAAGAGCCCATTCCTTTATACTTCTTCTGCATCTGATCAATCAAACTAATCGCGGGATTCGTTTGCGCGAATGCCGAAAATCCCAAGCATACAAATAATAGTATTTGTTTCATACTTATAAATTTTTCAAAATTTCCTCTAACTCGGTTTCTGATTTCACCAAAACCTCCCGTGCTTTAGAACCGCCAAATGAACCAACGATTCCTGCAACTTCGAGCTGGTCAATCAAACGTCCCGCTCGGTTATATCCCAGCTTTAATTTGCGTTGAATTAATGAGGTACTTCCCTGCTGATGCATCACCACCAAACGCGCTGCTTCATCAAAATAGGCATCACGATCCCCTAAATCTATTTCACCACGATCCTGTCCTCCCATCTCATCCGAATCTGGCTCTGGCAACAAATAAGCCGTCGTATAGCCTTGTTGGTTCCCAATAAAATCACAAATCTCCTCCACCTCAGGTGTGTCCACAAACGCACATTGCAAACGAATGACCTCAGATCCCATGGATAGTAACATGTCGCCCATGCCTACCAGCTGATCGGCGCCACCGGCATCTAAAATCGTGCGCGAGTCAATTTTCGACATAACCTTAAAGGATAAACGTGCCGGAAAATTGGCTTTAATCGTACCCGTAATTACATTCACGGATGGACGTTGCGTCGCGACAACTAAGTGGATACCGATTGCACGGGCCAACTGAGCTAAACGGGCAATGGGATGTTCAACTTCTTTGCCGGCGGTCAACATCAAATCAGCCAATTCATCAATCACCAAGACGATGTAAGGCATAAAATCATGCTCATTGGGATTCAATCGGCGGTTGATGAATTTCTGATTGTATTCCTTGATATTCCGACAACCCGCTATCTTTAATTTATCGTAGCGCATGTCCATCTCCTTGCAGAGTGAATTTAAGGTCGCAACCACTTTCTTGGTATCGGTAATAATCGCCTCCGCTGAATCAGGCAAACAAGCTAAGAAATGACGTTCTAATTTGTTGAACAAGGAAAGTTCAACCTTTTTCGGATCGACCAATACAAACTTCAACGTTGCTGGGTGCTTCTTATAAATTAAGGAAGTTAAGAGCATATTTAAACCCACCGACTTCCCTTGACCGGTCGCACCAGCCATCAGTAAGTGAGGCATTTTGGCTAAATCGGCCACAAAAATTTCGTTTGAAATCGTTTTACCCAACGTAATAGGTAAGTCATATGTGGACTTCTGGAATTTCTCTGAACCAATGACAGCGCGCACTGGAACCATCTCGCGGTTCTTGTTCGCCACTTCAATTCCAATCGTTCCTTTACCAGGCATTTGACCAATAATACGTACGCCCATGGCAGCCAAAGAAAGCGACAAATCGTCCTCCAATGACGTAATTTTACTGACACGCACACCTGCTTTGGGCACAATCTCATACAACGTGACCGTTGGCCCAATCGTCGCCTCAATCTTCTGAATGCCAATGCCATAGTTCAATAACGTCTCAACAATCTTCTCCTTATTTTCCTTCAACTCATCCATAGTCACCTGAGTTGTCTGATTCTTCTGATCGTATTCTTTCAATAAATCCAAGGTCGGATAGACGTACTTTGGCAAATCGGCCGTCGGATCGTATAATCCAAACTGAGCAACTAAATCATTGGCCTGAACGGATGCACTGACAGGGGTCTCTTCAACCTCTTCGATAGCAGCATCGTCTTCATCGGCAACTTTAAACGTAAATGGCGTTTCATCAATCTCCTCAACGGCGTTATCGGCAATTTGCTCCTCAATGACAGGCAAATCAGCAGGCAAACCATCTAATGCGTCATCTTCCAATTTTACCGGTGGCACATGCGGACGATACGTTTCCAAATCTTCATTATCCACATGAAAAGCCTCATCATCATCGATAAACCCTTCATCATCTGTTGCAACTAATCCACTGGCAACATCCGCCAAGCCAGCAGTAACTGGTGCCACTTTTGGCTTCGAGGGATTCCATTGGTAAAACAAAATAAAGAATACCAGACCCAAGAAAAGCACTAGAAAAATGGATAAATAACCAATCAACTGCGTTAATTTCTCTGTAACAAAAAAGCCTACTCCCCCACCAAACGAATGCGGCAAGTCCAATTGATACACCAAAAATCCAGAAACTAAACTCCCCCAAATGATGTAAAATAATACTTGCCAGGATAAACGGTCCACGGGATAGATTTCGCGTTTAAATGCCAACTTCAATCCAGCAAGAAAGAACAAAGGGATAAGCAACAAAGAGGACCAGCCGAATGTACGAAAAATAAAGAAATGGGCTATTTTAGCGCCTAATAGGCCAGCCCAGTTTTTCACGGGTATATCGGAACCGGCAATCACGTCAGCGGCACCTAATTCAACTTCGCTTTGGTCTGCAACGCCAACAACGAAATTAGAGACAAAAGAAAGCGTCAATAACGTGGCAATAAAAAACAAGAAGCAGCCAAAAATCAAACGAAATCGATACGACAATTCACCCGGAACACGGTCTTTTTTCGAATCTTTATCAAAATTTATTTGAAGCGTACTGGTAGGATTAACAATCTTTTTGGCCATCTAATGCAGGGGTATTAATAACATATAAATTTCGACTTTTTGATTTGATTTACAAAATCAAATTTTAAAGTCCTTCAGCAACAATTGCTTTGTTAATATCTTGAATCAAACCGGGCCCCTCATAAATAAAACCCGTATAAATTTGTACCAAAGAAGCGCCAGCGCGCAATTTAGCCAAGGCATCAGCCGCAGAATGAATACCGCCCACACCAATCATCGGAATTTTACCTTTTGATTTCTTGTGTATATACGCAATCACCTCTGTAGATCGATCACCCACCGGCTTGCCACTCAATCC
>CANHKE010000256.1 GCA_947461155.1 Cytophagaceae bacterium
AATCGATGAAGTAAGTCAAAAGGTTGGCCGTATTTTGTTGAACGGTTTCCCAACCGGCGTCGAAGTATCCCCAGCCATGGTGCACGGAGGACCTTTCCCGGCTACTTCGGATTCCCGCAGTACATCCGTGGGAACAGAGGCCATTTACCGTTTCACAAGACCGGTTTGTTGGCAGAATTTTTAATCAAATTGTAGAGACGCTACACTAATGAAAAACCCCAGGCATTCGCCTAGGAAATCGGCGCAATCGCACCCTAGGCTAAAGCCTAGGGCTATAAATTTATAACCCCAGGCTTTAGCCTGGGGCATTAGGAAAAACCTAAATCTCTACCTCCACATTCTCAAAGGTCAAATTTCCCTCCTTATCCACATCCATCAGCACCGCAGAATCCTTAAGAATCTTACCGGATAAAATGGATTTCGACAATTCATTCAGCACGACCCGTTGGAGTACACGCTTCATCGGCCGACCGCCATACAAGGGATCAAATCCTTCTTTGGCTAATTTAGTCAAGGCCTCCTCGGTCGCCTCAATTGTGATGTGTTGTTCCGCTAAACGATGTTGGATTTCTTTAAATTGAATCGTCAAAATCTTGCGGGCATGTTCTACGGTCAACGGCTCAAATAGCACAATCTCATCCACCCGATTTAAAAACTCCGGTCGCACTTGTTGTTTCAACAAAGCCATCACTTCCTCCTTCGCCTCTTCCATGATAAGGGCATTATTCCACCCCTCCATTTGGCCTAATTTTTCCTGAATTAAATGGCTACCAATATTCGAAGTCATAATGATGATCGTATTCTTGAAATTCGCCGTCCGACCTTTATTATCGGTCAAACGCCCTTCATCCAACACCTGCAATAAGATATTCCAAACATCCGGATGCGCTTTTTCGATCTCGTCTAATAAGACGACGGAATAGGGCTTGCGGCGTACGGCTTCGGTCAATTGACCTCCTTCGTCATACCCAACGTACCCCGGAGGCGCACCCACCAAACGCGATACGGCGTGGCGTTCTTGATACTCCGACATATCTATCCGTACGATTGCATTTTCATCGTTGAACAGATAAGCAGCCAGCGACTTGGCTAATTCGGTCTTACCTACGCCAGTGGTACCTAAGAAAATAAAAGATCCGATCGGCCGGCGTGGATCCTGCAATCCGGCACGGGAACGACGCACGGCGTCAGAAACCAATTCAATCGCTTGATCTTGTCCCGCCACGCGTTTGTGTAATTCATCTTCTAAGTGCAACAACTTTTCAACTTCCGTTTGCAACATTTTGCTCACGGGAATACCCGTCCATTTAGCGACCACCTCAGCAATGTTCTCCGCAGTTACCTCTTCCTGTAACATGCCGTTCTGCCCTTGTGAATTCGCTTGTAGATCCTTTAATTTTTGTTCTGACTCCACTAAGCGACCGTAGCGAATTTCAGCTACCTTCCCATAATCGCCTTGACGTTCGGCTTGATCGGCTTCAAGTTTCAACTTATCAATCTGCTCTTTTTCGGATCGGATGGTGTCCAGCACACTTTTCTCAGCTTGCCATTGCGCTTTCAAGGCATCACGCTTTTCCGACAAATCTGCCAATTCACGATTCAAACTAGACTCTTTTTCTTTGTTGTTTTCCCGTCGAATCGCTTCGCGCTCAATCTCCAAAGACATGATTTTCCGCTGGATATCATCGATCGCCTCCGGAACGGAGTCGATTTCTAAACGCATTTTGGCAGCAGCCTCATCCATTAAGTCAATGGCCTTATCGGGTAAGAAACGATCTGAAATATACCGACTCGACAATTCCACGGCAGCAATGACCGCATCGTCTTGAATCCGTACGCCATGGTGCAATTCGTATTTGTCTTTGATCCCACGTAAGATAGAAATGGCATCGGTTACATTGGGCTCGTCTACAATAACGGATTGAAAACGACGCTCCAACGCCTTATCCTTCTCGATGTATTTTTGATACTCTTTTAACGTCGTCGCACCGATGGCGTGCAATTCACCACGGGCCAACGCCGGTTTTAATAAATTAGCCGCATCCATGGCTCCTTCTCCGCCACCACCAGCACCGATCAGCGTATGGATCTCGTCAATAAACAATACGATCTCGCCATCGGAATCCGTCACTTCTTTGATGACTGCTTTTAAACGCTCCTCAAACTCGCCTTTATATTTAGCACCTGCGACTAATAGACCCATGTCCAGCGACATGACAATTTTAGACTTCAAGTTCTCTGGCACATCGCCAGATACAATTCGCTGGGCCAAGCCCTCGACGATAGCCGTTTTACCTACACCGGGTTCACCTACGAGCATCGGATTGTTTTTGGTCCGACGTGATAGGATTTGTAAGACCCGACGAATCTCTTCGTCACGTCCGATAACCGGGTCAATTTTACCCGCCTTCGCTAATTCATTTAAATTCTTACCGTATTTTTCCAAAGACTGGTAAGTACCTTCTGCATGTGGATCGTTCACTTTTCTATTACCTCTAAGTTCGATGATTGCTTGTTTAAAATTCTTGGTTGTTAATCCGAGCTTTTTTAAGGCATCGGAAACCGAATCGTTTCCATCGATTAACGACAGAAACAAAACTTCCACGCTAACATAACTGTCGCCTAAATCTGTTTTGATTTTATCTGCACGCTGCAAGGCCTGTTGGAGCGCGTTGCTCGCATAGGGCTGATCTCCTGAAACTTTGGGGTAAGACGCCAAAATAGGCCCTAAAAAAGTCTTAATTTGACTAGAACTGAGTCCTAGTTTCTTGAGTAAAAAGGCGGAAGTCTGGGTATCGTCCTGTAAAATAGCCAGTAACAAATGGCCCGTCTCGATGGCTTGTTGGCCACCCTCCTGCGCAAACGTCATGGCTTGTTGGATAATCGTACTCGCCTGTGCTGTGTAATTGTTTGGATTCATGTGGTTGATATTTGGGCGCCTTTATATCAAATGCCCGACCATACGAAAAATACGGAAATAGTGGCGCAAAAACCCCAAAAGGAAAATGAAAAAATCGGCCAATATGGCACGTATTAAGCGAATCTGTCCGAAATCGCTTGCTTAAATTGGGCTAAAGCCTGTTTCAATTCCTGGATTTCAGTTGGGAAGTGACTGAACTCACAAGCTTTCGCTTTATGTTCAATTTTCTCGCAGAGAGTATGAACGAGAGCAGCCCCTAAGGTGCCGGAATTTCCTTTCAACGTATGCAATTCAGATTGAATCCCTTTGCAGTCATCGCGTGCATAAGCTTGCTCAGCGGTGGCGATTTGCTCTTCGGCCTCAGCAATGAACTCTGTCAACATCCCTTCCACAAAAGCAGGGTCACCACCCACGGCATCTGAAAGCGACTTAAGTACTTCTTCATCAATGATCTCGTGGGAAATATCGCGTACCGCATCTTCAGTTGCGTGGCCATCGTGCACCCATTTTCCCACCATTTGAATCAAT
>CANHKE010000257.1 GCA_947461155.1 Cytophagaceae bacterium
AATTCGTGCTTGGTTGATCGCTTCGCCCAACACCACGAGAGGTTCGTGGTAGCTGGCTAATTGCACGGAATCGATTTGTCCTGAATCGGCGAATTGTTTGAGCAGACTATTGCGTTGTTGGACAATCCGGTTGTAGCGAATCAAATTCTCTAAAAATGTACGGTCGAGCTGCGCCATGACGCCATCAAAAAATCTTCGGCGGGTATCGCTTGAGTCGCGGACGAGGTCTGTGTCGTGTGGATCCATGAGCACGATGGGGAAATTTCCGATGTGATCGGCGAGGCGCGTATAGGGTTTTTGGTCGCGCAGGAGACTTTTCTTTTGGCCTTTCTGAACGGCACAGGTGATTTGCGTTTCGGATTCGGGGATGTGTTCGTCTTTTTGGAAGATGAATGAGCCTTGAACCATGAAAAAGGAATCACCGTGACGGATGCAAAGTGGGTCGGCGACGCCACGGGCACTTTTGGTCAGGGAAAGAAAATGGATGGCGTCGAGCAGGTTTGTTTTTCCGATTCCGTTTTCGCCCACAATGCAATTGATGTTTGAAATAAATTCAAATTGAGCTTCCTCGTAGGACTTAAACTGTTTGACCTGTAACGATTTGAGGTACATAATGCGGATCCGAGTGGCGGAAAGCTGTAAAAATAAAGAATAATACGCGATTTTTTGGCTGCTTGGCGCTTTTGTTTTAATTTCGCATCGATTTTAAATACAATCAATAAGATGGCGAAGAAAGAAACGCAAGCACTGAAGTATTCCAAAGAGACCTACATGTACTGGTATGAGTCGATGCAATTGCAACGTAAGTTCGAAGAGAAGTGCGGTCAGTTGTACGGGATGCAAAAAATCAAAGGTTTTTGTCACTTATATATTGGACAAGAAGCATGTTCTTCGGGTTCCAAATCAGCTTTAAAAGAAGGCGATAAATACATTACAGCGTACCGTGATCACGGGATTCCATTGGCCTTAGGTACTTCACCAAACGCAATCATGGCCGAATTATATGGCAAGATTACGGGTGCTTCCAAAGGGAAAGGTGGTTCGATGCACATTTTCGATAAGGAAGTGGGTTTTGTGGGTGGACATGGTATTGTGGGTGCTCAGATTCCGTTAGGTGCGGGTTTGGCATTTGCTGAAAAATATAAGAAAACAGGTAATGTGTCCATCACGTATTTCGGTGACGGTGCGGTCCGTCAAGGTGCTTTGCACGAGGCATTTAATATGGCGATGACTTGGAAATTACCAGCGATTTTTGTCGTAGAAAACAATGGCTACGCGATGGGAACTTCGGTTGCTCGTACGTCCAATGTAACTGAATTATATACAATCGGTGAGGCATATGATATGCCGTCTGAGCCGGTTGATGCCATGGATGTGGAGGCGGTTCACGAAGCGGTTTCGCGTGCTGCGGCGCGTGCACGTGCGGGTGAGGGTCCTACGTTTTTAGAATTTAGAACGTATCGTTACCGTGGTCATTCGATGTCGGATCCGCAAAAATACCGCTCGAAAGAGGAGGTAGAAACGTACAAAGATCGCGATCCGATTGAGCAGGTAAAGGCGACTATTTTAGAAAATGGAATTGCGACCCAAGCAGATTTAGATGCGATCGACGCGAAGATCAAGGTTCAAGTGCAGGAGTCGGTGGATTTTGCGGAAGTTTCTCCGTTCCCGACGCCAGATGAGGCCTACAAAGATGTGTACATGCAAGAAGATTACCCGTTTGTTGCGGAGTAATTTTTAATCGGTTATTTTTGAAACCCTAGGTCGAACGCCTAGGGTTTTTTTGTATCTTGAAGGCTTATGCAAATAGAAATTTGGAGTGATATTATGTGTCCGTTTTGCTACATTGGCAAGCGGCATTTGGAGCAGGCGCTGGCGACGTTTGATGGGCGCGATGCGGTCCAGATTACGTGGAAAAGTTATCAGTTGGACCCCGAAATTCCGATGCACTTTGATGCACCGGTGGGTGTATATGCCTATTTAGCTGAGCGCAAGGGCTGGTCGATGGAGCAGTCGGTGCAGATGCACGACCGTGTCGTGGCGATGGCTGATGCAGTGGGTTTGGATTATCAGTTTGACAAAGCGGTTGTGGCGAATTCGGTGTATGCGCATCGGGTGATTCAATTAGCCAAAGACAAGGGCTTGGATAATGAAATTGAGGAAGTATTTTTTCGGGCCTATTTTACGGAGGGACGGGATTTGGCTTCGGAGGAAACGCTAGTGGAGTTAGGAATGGAAGTGGGCCTGGACGCGGATGCGATCCGTGCGGCGATTGCAAGTGAAGAGCTGGCCTATCGGGTCAGCCAAGATATTCAAGAGGGGGTTAATTTAGGGGTCCGTGGGGTTCCATTTTTCGTATTTGATCGGAAATTTGGTATATCAGGTGCGGAGCCTATTCAAGTTTTTATAGACACATTAAACCAAACATTACAAGATGCAAGTTAAAGGATATGGCGCTACGAGCGCGGAGGCAGCGATTGCGCCGATTACATTTGAGCGCCGTGAGGTGGGTCCGCATGATGTCAAAATCGATATTATGTATTGTGGTGTTTGCCATTCGGATATCCACATGGTGCGTAGTGAGTGGGGGCCGTCGATTTACCCGATTGTTCCGGGTCATGAAATTGTGGGAAAAGTCGTGGAGATTGGTTCGCATGTGACGAAGTTTAAAGTAGGGCAAACAGCGGGTGTTGGCGTTTTTGTTGATTCATGTCGGGAATGTCCTTCGTGCGAAAAGGGTCAGGAGCAGTATTGCGATGATGATATGACGGCGACGTATAATGATTATTACCGGGATGGAAAGACGCAGACTTTTGGTGGATATTCGGCGAATTACGTAGTGGATGAGCATTATGCTTTGCATGTCAATTTTGAGGAGGGGGATTTAGCGCGTGTGGCACCTTTGTTGTGCGCTGGCATTACGACATATTCACCTTTGCGTTTTGCGGGTGTGGGTAAAGGACATAAAGTAGCGGTTTTGGGGCTGGGTGGCTTGGGTCACATGGCGGTGAAATTTGCGGCTTCGTTTGGTGCGGAGGTGACGATGTTGTCGACTTCGCCATCGAAAGAGGCGGATGCACGTGCTTTGGGTGCGCATCATTTTGCGTTGTCGACGGATCCAGAAAAAATGAAGTCGCTGGCGGGGTCATTTGATTTCATTTTAAATACAGTCGCTGCGAAGCATGATTTAAATAAGTTTCTTGATTTATTAACGGTTGAGGGGAAGATGTTATTAGTAGGAATTCCGCCGGAGGACAATGCGTTTGGGGCAGCTAAATTGATTTCGAAGCGTCGGAGTATTATTGGTTCGATGATTGGCGGTATTGCGGAGACGCAGGAAATGCTAGATTACTGTGCGGAGCACGGTATTTTGTCGGACGTGGAGATGATCTCGATGGCGGATGTGAATGGTGCGTATGAGCGGGTGATTCATTCGGATGTGAAATA